>CANQLQ010000073.1 GCA_947624755.1 uncultured Clostridia bacterium
TAATTTTATATAATTTCTATCCCGCGTAACTCCTGCGGGCGATGCCCGCCGCGTAATTGCCGCACGCCATGCGTGCATTAGATTTAATCAGGGCTTCCTTAATCAAACTTTCAATATTGTATCATATTTAACTGCATAATGCAAGGCGGTGTCGCTAAAACCGAAACATCGCCTTAAAAACACTCTATTTTGTCGGATAAACAAGTTTTTCTACAGTCCAGTTTTCGAGAATTTCGGCCATTAATGCGGCTTCTTTTTTTGCGGTATGAAGGTCATGATCTTTGTAATTTCCGCATTCTTTTTCGCTCGCACCGGGAATTTCTCCCTCAAATTCAGCGCAAAATCTAAGTGCGTCAACAGTAAGGGAAATTGCCTGTTTTTTTGTAACCGTGTCTCTTACAATAAAATAAAAGCCTGTTCTGCAGCCCATAGGACCGAAATATATAATGCTGTCGGAAAAAGGACTGTTTCTGACAAAAGTCGCAAAAAGGTGTTCAATGGTATGAATTGCGCCGTTTGTCATAACCTCTTCTCTGTTTGGCAGACGCATTCTTATGTCATAGGTTATGCAGTCCGCGTCAATTCTTGAAATGTACATACCTTTTGGAAGTATTGTGTGGTCAATTGTAAAACTGGCAATCTTTTTCATATTTTAATACCTCTTCGTTTTTTATGTATTATACAACGAATTTTAAATTTTTTCAAATGCAGCAAAGCTGTAAAATAAAATGACATAAAAAGACTTATAAAGTTGTCTTAGGTAAAATGTTAAGCAACGAAACAAAACAAAACAGCCGGCTCTTAGTAGCGTCGACTGTTAAGGAATTACACTATTCAATTATAGTATTCAATTAACCGCAGCCTTTTAATTGCAGTAAAAACTACAAATATTTTTTAGCATTATACGATCCTCACAATCAGCAATTTAATGATTAAATCGTAAATTTATTTAAGGAATCACTGATTAATTCAGGGTGCCTTGATTTGAATAAAACTGAACTGACTTTTTTATAAAAATAAACTCCTTTGAATTTTTTGGTTATCCTAATAATAGCCTTTATCAACATATATCCTATTTTTGATACTGAAATTATACTTCTTTTTAATCGACATCTTTACGGAAGAAACCAATCGCACATAATATGATACCAACAATCGGTGAAAATGCACCTATGCCAACGATTATAGTAAGTATAATATCCAAATCGCTAACTTGTCCTGCCGGTGTTGCAAATATCCCAAATTGAATAAGAGATATACCGAACAAAATAAATTTATAGTTCTTTCTTTTACATACTGCCTTATATACCATTTACGTTTCAATTTATTAAATTGCTATTATATTTGAAGCAACAATCTATATAGTTAACTGTAATATTTTATTTAGCTGTAATTACTTTGCTTATAAGTTTTTGTTTAAACCGATTAATGAAATCTCTTTGCTCAATAGAAAAGCAATTAAATTCATTCTGTTTAATTTCTTGATAAGTGTATTCTTTGTTTTCGTCCAAAATCTCCGGATCGGTGTTTTCTGTTAAAAACCACGAAACCTCAACGCAGGTATAAACGTATGTTTTCCCGACAATTTCTTCATACAAGGCTCCGTGATTACCTTTGTTCGCAAAAACATAATATTCTTTTCCCGGAATCATATGATTAAAAACACTGTATCCTCTATAAGCTATTTTATTGTCATCTTTATTAAAAAAGCCGGATAAGTAATAGTTTATTTCGTCACCGGAAGAAACATCGCCTTTATATACATCAACTATTTTTAATTTGCAGCGTGTAGCCATTTTTTCAAACACATATTCATCGAGTGCAACGGCTTTAATAATTATATCTGATTGCAGCAATTCTTTGTATAATCTGTTTGAGTTGTCTTTATTTATAGTACCTGCAAAAGAAACTTTAGCATTGTTTTGCAGGTTTTTGTCTGAAACTTCATTTACATAACTATTTCTTGTTATAATACCTAATACAACTGAAGCAAACAAGAGCAGCGCTATAATTGTTTTTAAAATCTTATTCATAGGTTACCCTCCGAATTTATTATTCTTCCGTCTTCCATTTCAAAAACTCTGTCACACAGTTCATTAAAACCTTCTATGGAATGACTGGAAATTAATATTGTCGCCCCTCTTTCTTTTTCTTGTTTTATTGTTTTTTTGAACAATTCGACTCCTTCTTTATCCAGCGCATTTGTCGGTTCGTCCAGTACCAGCAACTCCGGTTTTTCCATTATTGCTTGTGCAAAAATCAGTCTTTGTTTCATACCTAAAGAAAATTTAGAGTATGTTTTTTTGCTTTTGGGATCTAAGCCCACTCTTTTTATCGTCTCTTCTATTTCATGATCATTTAAAGATTTTTTAATTGATGCCAAAATCTTTAAATTATCAAAAGCGGTCAGGTATGACCAAAGATTATTATTTTCAATCATTACACCAACACTTACGGGGTAGGAATCACCGGTTTCTATTTTATGTGAATCTATAATTATTTCGCCTTCACTTAATTTTAATAACCCTAAAATTGCTTTAAACAGCATAGTTTTTCCCGAACCGTTTCTGCCAATAAAACCATATATTTGATTTTTGTGTAAATTAAGATTTATGCTGTCCAAAATTACTTTATCACCAATAATTTTGGAACAATTTTTAATTTCTATAAATTCCATATTATCAACCCTTTCGCATTTATTCCTCTTTAATCAATCCTAAGTCTAAAGATTGAAAAATTTTATATCCTAACAAAACAAGTACGGCAATTAAAATCAAAAAATAGATAACAGATGAAATAAATGTAAAATTATGTATTACGGGATCATCAACTCCTAAAAAGCCGGAACATTCTACATGCAGCGGAAAGAACATATGGGCCATAGGATTCAAGACGATTTTTATATTTTCTGCAATTTGAACTCTGTACAGATCCAACGCTATTATTATGCTTGTTATAACTCCAATGGGCAAAATCCAACTTTGTTTTATTAACAAGGACAGAGTGTTCAAATATAGTTGAAAAAACACAAGATATAAAAACAGCAATAAATTCATACATAGTTCTATTCGGATTAAATCTGTTACTTGAGAAATTGACAAAGTTTTTGAAAATATAAGAACCGCAAGACTTGTACAACTATAAACTACAACGCTGACAACTGAAAAACAAGCAACTGTGAATACCTTTTTAAAATACCACTTTGAGCGTCTACGATTTCTGGTCATGCAATATGTAACAATAGTGGGAAAATCCTTTTTATAGAAGTTAATTCCCGGAACGATCAGCAAAAAAAATTCCATGGTTCTGATTATGCTTGAATAAATATCATTTAACGATTCCCATGAATAAAAAGATCGAAATCTTATAATTTCGGGCAGATCCGACATACCTGTAATACCTATTATTCTGTACAGCGATAAAAACACGCAAGCGGGTATTATTATTTTTAATCTATTTAACTCTAATTTCTTCACTTCGCTTTACCTTTTCCGCTCAGTTTTGATATGCATCCGGGTATTAAACATATAATTGCAACTATAATTGATACAAACAAAAAAACCATATAGCCGACACTTTTTCTCGGAGTAATATCATACGCAGTAAAATAGCAGTTTGGAGCAAGCTCTAAAAAATCACCGGCAATCGAAGTATTGGCTAATAAAATAAGTACGTCATTTGCAACAAAAAGCGCCGACAGTATGAAAATTCTGCCTTTGTCAATGTAATACGACAATTCGTAAACCAGTATGGAACAAATCATTAAAAACAAAGTAAGTAAAACCATAAAAATTAAATTATACAGATATGGATGGTTAACAAATGTTTTCGGGAACAGGATATTCTCCATAGTGTTATCCGAATAGAAATCTGTTTGCTCCGCTGAAGGACTGGCTTTAATAAAATTGGTACTTGTAAGAGGGAAAGCTATCAATCCCAAAATATAATTAACCGAAAAAGGAATAAATGTTACAATTGCCGATGATATTGCTACAGAATATAGCTTTGAAAAAAAATACTTTTTGACTCCTGTGCGTGTCACTACTAAAGGAACAATATTTTCTTTTTGATCAGTATAATAACTGTCCGCAAAAGGTAAAACAGCAAAAACAGGTAATATATACACCAATAAGAACAAAAAGTCGCTTCCCAAGTCTCTTAAAATAAATGTCTTATCGGCAGATAACACTCTTGTCAAATCGGCGGAATAGTTTTGAATACATGCGAAAACAAAAGCTGCAATACAAATTAACATCATTAAAAAAAATGTTAGTTGAAATTCTCTTCGCTTATACATTAATTTAATCTGATACATTTTTGATCCCTTCTCTTAAATTTCAAAATAGGGCTGCCTTAAATGAATATTTTTCAAATCACGCAGGGACGTGCCGAGCGGACGCCCTGTAAAATTATTTTTTGTGTAAAATATATACTTTTTGGCAAATTTGTGATTCTTAGGCAAATGTCTTGTAAAATTAAAGATTGTTTTAGAGGCGACCGCATGGGGTCGCCCCTACTTTGGCCGCCCTAATGCCCTATTTTAAAAAATCACTTTACCTGTTGCAGTTTTAGTGGCTACATTTTTTTGATAAGCTTTAATAGTTATTGCCTTACCTTTCTTAACATTATTATAAGAATCTTTATACCAAAGTTTTGCATATGTACCGGATCCATTCTTAACCGCTACTTCCCCATCTTCCAAAATATTGCTATTATTATAATATGCAGAAACATATATATAATTTACCGATCCGCCTGTTAGTTTTACTTTTGAATACGGATCGTCAGTACCTTTACTTCCTTTACCCAGTGTCACAACTTGTCGCCAATTAGGCATTGTTATATTTTTGAAATCAAGAGATGTTGCGGCAGAAGCCATTGTAACGGTGTGTAATAACATAATAGCGACTACTAAAATAACAGTTGATATTTTTTTTGATTTTTTCATATTTGATTCCTTCCTTTAAAAATAATAGGATTTGCTAAACATTAAAATTAATCTTAAATCCATTGGTATCTCCTCGTTTATAACGAGAGTCTATTTAATCTTTTTTGAAAGCTTATAAATCATTTGCTTTCTTTTTTAACTTTTCAAGATTTGCAGGCATCTTAGTCTGAAATACGAGCCTGCTTGGCAGTATTCACTGCAATCGAGAGCCGGTTTCAAAATTGCACTGCCAACCCTGTTTATAACCTTTTCTGATATTTTCTTGCTTATCCCCCCTTTTCTTTTTTATTTAAAAGCAACGTTACTTTACAGCTACATAATATTGCTTTTTTTTAAATTTGTCAATAGAAAATACAACACCGGTCTTTTTTTTACAATTTTGACACATTTTAGGGAATTCTGATTAAAATATGGAACATCGCTTTCAATTATTTAAGTTTCGATATCAGCCGTAATTAAAAGCCTGTTCGGCTAAAAAGTAAATACAAAAGCGATCGTGCGTAAATTAACCCACAAAAAGAAATAACCGTGAAACCTTTTCGGTAACACGGCTTTTTTGTTCCAAAACGCAAGGCTTCCCCGCATTTTGAAAAGCGGAGAAGTCACAAACGCTTTTAACTTTTCCGCACTAATATTTTAGGCAGATAACTTTTTTAGATACCTGCCAATTTTTGTTCTATTTTATAAAGAGCTGTTAATTGATATTACTTTAAGGAAGCGCTGATTAAATCGAACGTGCAGATTGCGCCGCCGAATTTTTCGTCAGATTGTCAAAAGCGACGCAGGAATACTGACGTATTTCAAGGAGCTTTTGGAAAAAATGACGGAAAATATCGGTGCAAGATGCGCGTTCAGCCGGCTGGCGTGATTTATTCAGCGCTTCCTTAATTTTTCAATCATGATTTTTGCCGCTTTGTAAATATCGCCGCAGCCCAAAGTTATAATTATATCTCCCTTTTTGGCATTTGCGGTAACATAATCTGCAATTTCATCAAATGTATTAAACCAAACACTTCCGGGAATTTTATCAGCAAGGTCTTTCGTATATATATTATATGTGTTGACCTCTCTTGAACCCATAATTTCAGTCATTACACATTTGTCCGGTATTTGAAGAACCCTTGCAAAATCATCAAGTAAAATTGACGTTCTTGAATAGGTAAACGGCTGAAAAACAGCCCATACGGTATTATATCCCATTTTTTTAACGGCTGAAAGTATTGCTTCAAGCTCGTTCGGGTGGTGGGCGTAGTCGTCCGCAATAGTTATGCCGTTATACTCCCCGAGAATTTCAAACCGTCTTCCTGCGCCTTTAAAGGCTTCTGCGCCTATTACACATTCTTCGGGTGTGCAGCCTGCGTTTATTGCCCCCGCATAAGCTGCAAGGGCATTGAGAATATTGTGCTTTCCGGGAATGTTAAGTTTGAGATGCGCTTCTTTTTCGCCGCTGTGCATTACATCAAACTCGCCGAAGGAGCCTCTGTTATATGTAATGTTTGCGGGATAATAGTCGTTGCTTTCGGAAAAACCGAAAGTGATTTTCTTTTTGTCAACGTCCCCGACCGCTTTAATTGTGTTAGCATCGTCACCGTTATATATTATGGCGCTTGAAGTGAGAAGGGAAAATTTATGAAAAGATTTGATGATATTGTCAAGTGTTTTAAAATAGTCAAGGTGATCTTCGTCAATGTTGAGAATAATTGCAACATCGGGGGAAAGGTCAAGGAAGGTGTCAACAAATTCGCAGGCTTCGCAAACCATAGTTTCACTTTTTCCCGCTCTGCCGTGACTGTCAATAAGCGGTAATTTGCCTCCGATAACGGCTGTCGGATCTTTTTCGGCCATTATAAGAATTTGTGAAAGCATTGAGGTTACGGTAGTTTTGCCGTGAGTTCCGCAAACACCGATACAGTTCGGGTACATTCTTGAAATTGCGCCGAAAAGCTTGGAGCGTTCATAAGTCGGTATACCGCTTGTTTTTGCCGCAACAAGTTCGGGATTGTCTTTGAGAAGGGCAGCCGTGTAAATTATCATTTCAGCTCCTTCAATATTTTCGCTTTTTTGCCCCATTGTAATTTTTACGCCGAGCGAACGAAGCTTGTCAATATTGTCTCCGGGGTTGTTGTCCGAGCCTGTAATTTCATAACCCCAGTTAAGGAGTATTTCGGCAAGCGGACACATACCGGAACCGCCGATACCGATAAAATGTATGCGTTTAATTTTTTTAAGTTGTTCATCTATTTCAAACATCTTTTTTCACCTCGAATTATAATTACTATCTATTATATTGCTTTTTGATTTTTTAGTAAACACTTTTAAGAAAATTCACAAAAAAAACCGCTTGACATAAGATGTAGTGAATAATAATTTTTGTACACTAACGCTCTTACAAAGAGTTACTTAACGGGAGGACTTATGTTGACCGCTCAAAATAAAATTCTGATTCTCGGCGGAGATTTACGACAGGAATATCTTTCAAGGCTTCTTATTAAAAACGGTTATTGTGTAAGGCATATCTGCTCCGATTTTAACCAAGCGGAAATACAGAAGACAAAAATCAGCGAAGCGAACAGCATAATTTTGCCGCTTCCGGTAACTAAGGACGATATCCATATTTTTTGCAGTAACGGCGAATTTGATTTTACATTTGATGAAGCTATTGAATACATATCGCCGTTGGCATCGGTTTTTGGCGGTATGTTCAGTCTTGAATTTGAAAAAAAGCTCAAAGAGAAAAGTATAAAATATTACGATTTTTACGAAGATGAAGCGTTTACAAAGTTTAACGCTCATCTGACTGCTCAGGGAATTTTGCGGCTGCTTCTTGAAAATGCAGAAAATTATATTGTATTTAAAAAAGTTTTAATTACCGGATACGGAAGAATTTCAAAAGCGCTGGCGAACTTTCTCAAAGGACTTTCAATGGATATTTATATTGCTGCAAGAAATTCTTATCAGCGAAGCGAAGCCGAGCTTTTTGGTTTCAAAGCAATTGATATTGACGATATTGAAAGGTCCGTATATGTTTTTGATTATATAATCAACACAGTACCGTCCAAAATATTTTCCCCAAAAGCGATAAGAAATATAAAACCAAACGCAGTTTATTTTGAAGCCGCGTCAAGACCCTTCGGCGCCGAAAAAAAAGATTTTGATAATACAGCAAAAAAATATGTTCTTGCGTCGCAGCTTCCCGGTAGATTTTACCCCGAAGAATCAGCCGGAGCAATACTTAAATCTTTTAAAGATTTATTGTAATTTATAACGGCAAGAATAAAGGGAAACACCGATTTGATTACGGCAAACACAGCTTGTTCGCTAAAATTTAATCATATAAAAAATATATTTGAACAATTTATGCCTTAGGGAATCTCTGATTAAATTACGATTAAGGTCTAAGGAATCACTGATTAATACAAGCTGCCTTGAATTAATCAGCACTTCCTTAATACTCATCTTGCTTACAAATTTTCCGGCAATACAAAAAGTATTGCCTTAGGGAATCACTGATTAATACAAGCTGCCCTACTTGACGGTAAATTATTCCGTCATTTAGCCCAAAAATTCTCGTT
>CANQLQ010000074.1 GCA_947624755.1 uncultured Clostridia bacterium
TTTGCTCATTGGCCTTGGATTCTTTGTTATGTTTATGTATATTACATCGCTTTTTGTGTGGAATGTTGATGTCACCGGCTGTGAAAAAGTAAGCAAGGAGCTTATAGCGCAGACTATTGCCGATATCGGAGTTTATGAGGGCAGATTAAAAAGTCAAATTGATACCGAAGAATTGACAAATCAGGCAATGATAAAGCTGAACGGTAAAGTGTCATGGCTTGCAATAAATATAAAGGGAACTCGGGCAGTGGTCGAGGTAAGAGATTTTGAAGAAAAAAGGGAAGATGTAACATATGGCGAACCGTGTAACATCGTTGCGGATTTTGACGGTCTGATTTTGACTCTTGAAGTTTATAACGGACATAAAGCAAATTCCGAGGGCAACGGCGTTAATAAGGGAGATCTTCTGATAAGCGCAATATTTGAAAACCGAAACACATCTTCACAATTTATGGAAGCGAGAGGAAAAATTACAGCTCTTCACAACGTGAATCTTTCTTCTTCGGTTAACAAAACCTTTAAATGCAAGAAATATTTTTTCAGCGAAAAACGAAAACGACTGTCTTTTTTTTCTATAAAAATACCGCTTGGCTTTTTTAGAAGAACTAAAGACAATTATGACGAATTCAGCGAAAAGAAACAGCTTTGCTACGGAAATATAAAACTGCCGTTTGCAATAATAACTGATACAAGGGCATACTACAAAAGCGGATATCTAAAAGATGAAAACTCAATTTTGCGCTCTGTCGAAGATTTTACAACCGATTCGTACGACAGATTCGGTAATACATTGCTTTTATCTTCAAAGTTTAGTTTAAAAAGTAATGAAAAAAAAGTAATAATTCGTTCCGATAACAGTTGTATTGACTTCATGGGGATAAAAGAGAAAATTTTTTAAAAAAACAAACAAATTTTAAAAAAAATTGTGCATTATAAAATTTTTGTGATATAATAATAAAAAATATGTAGTTAATGGTATATTTTATGTGAAATACTTCGGAGGACACTCAATTGTATGAACGGATAATCAATATTGAGCGTATGGAATATGCTGTCAGTCTTTTCGGTTCATTTGACGAAAACATCATTCTTATAGAAAAGGAATTTGACGTTTCAATTCTAAGCCGCGGTTCTGAGCTTAAAGTTCAGGGAGAGCCTGAAAATGTAGCTTTGGCACAAAGAGCAATAGACGGACTTCTTTCTCTTGTAAACAAGGGTGAAGCCCTCAATGAGCAAAATGTGCGCTATGTGCTTTCTCTTGTGCGTGAAGGAAGCGACGATAAGCTTTCTACCATGAGTACGGACTGCGTTTGCATAACAGCCAAAGGCAAACCTGTCAAGGCTAAAACTCTCGGGCAGAAAAAATATATTGAAGCAATCAGAAACAATACGATTGTTCTCGGCGTCGGTCCTGCCGGTACAGGAAAAACTTACCTTGCCGTCGCTCTTGCGGTAAGCGCATTTCGTTCAAAGCAGGTCAACCGCATAATTCTAACAAGACCTGCCGTAGAGGCGGGCGAGAAGCTTGGCTTTCTTCCGGGAGACCTGCAGCAAAAGGTTGACCCATATTTAAGACCCTTGTATGATGCGCTTTTCGATATGCTCGGACCGGAAAACTTTCAGCGCTATCAGGAAAAGGGCTGTATAGAAGTCGCACCGCTCGCATATATGAGAGGAAGAACTCTTGACGACAGCTTTATAATTCTTGACGAAGCGCAGAACACGACCGCAGAGCAGATGAAAATGTTTCTTACCCGTCTCGGCTTTAATTCCAAAATCGTCGTAACAGGAGATATAACCCAAATTGACCTTCCCGACGGTAAGCGTTCCGGACTTGTCGATGTTATGAAAATCTTAAAAAATGTTGATGATATTGATATAATAAAATTTACCGAAAAAGATGTTGTAAGGCATAAACTTGTTCTGGATATTATCAAAGCATATGAAAAATTTGAAAAATATAAAAATAAATAGCGTTTACTTTTTTCAATAATTTCAAAACAGGAGAATTTGAAAAATGAAAGACAAAATAAAAGTCATAATCAGCAATAATCAGTCTGCTGTCAAAATTCCGTCCGGTATAAGGATGCTTATAAGACGTTGCTGTAACGCTGTACTTGTCAATGAAAAATTTTCCGGTTCAGCGGAAATCAGCGTTACAATTGTTGATGACGTTGAAATACACAGACTTAACAAAGAGTACCGTAATATAGACAGATCTACCGATGTACTGTCGTTCCCTCTCGGCGTCGACGGGGTTTATGACATCAACAATGATACCGGAGCAAAGCTTTTGGGCGACATTGTTATTTCAATTGAACACGCAGTAAAGCAGGCTGAATTATACGGTCATTCGCTCAACAGAGAAATTGCATTTCTTACCGTACATTCAATGCTTCACCTTCTCGGTTATGACCACGAGGCCGGCGGTCTGGAGCTTGTAAGAATGAGAGAAAAGGAAGAGAGTGTTCTCACTCAGCTTGGTCTTGTAAGAAGCGGAAGTTATTACACAGTGGAAGAATAAGAAAGGCTTTTGTTATTTATGAAATATTACAAAGCATTGTTCAAAGGCTTTTTATGTGCTTTTCGCGGAATATATTCAACAATAAAAACCGAGCGAAATATGAGAATACATTTGACCTGTATCGCTTATATGCTGGGGTTTCTTCTTTTAGGAGACTGGTTTGTTCTGAGCCAAAGCGATTGGTGTGCAATTCTTATAGCGTGCGCCCTTGTTTTGTCCGGTGAAGTTATAAATACCGCAATTGAATCGGCAGTTGATATGTTCACAAAGGATTATAACGAATACGCAAAAAAAGCAAAAGATGCGGCATCGGGAGCAGTTCTTATAAATGCAATTTTTGCAGTTATTATCGGAATTGCGGTTTTGCTTCAGCCTGAAGCTTTTAAAGCAATGTATGAGTATTTCAAGGCTAATATTTTAATGTTTGTAATTTTGGTTTTGAGTATAATTCCCGCAACTTTGTTTATTTTTTTGGGTTTGCCCGGAAAAAGGAAAAAACAGTAAGGCCGTTTTTTAAACGCTTATAAAAAATAATAAACCGCCAAAGAATGTAAGCTAAACTTTGGCGGTTTGTTTTGTAAATATATGATTTTTAAGGAAGCTTCGATTAATACAAGCTATTTTACCGCTTCACCGGTAACTGCGTTAATTATATTGTTAAATACGCAAGCATGAGTAGTTGAAATAAATTTATCCATATGAAGCGAGCCAAAATACCAATGCTTGAATTTGCAGGTTCTGCTGACATCATCAAGATAGGTGTTGATTGCTGTAATACCGGCAGGGCTTGAAGTTTGCAAAAGGAGAAATTCCTTGATTTTTGCCGGCGGTTCGTGAGTGATAATAATATCAATTTCCGCCGAATTTTTTTGAAGGTTTTCAACGCCCTCAATAAGTTCTTCTCTGGTCGGTATTTCCTGTTCGGACCAGGTATTCATTTCAAAACGTATTTCAATATCCGGGCTTTCGCCGCCGCCCATGGTGAAAATTTTTTGATTGTCAATTGTAAAGATCTGACCTCTCATAAGGTGAAAGATATTTTCCGAAATCTGATGAACCTTTCCGCCGTTCCATTTTTTTACCTTTAATCTGTTTAGCATATCGAAGTTTTCATGAGTTCCGTCAATAAAACAGATATTATATTTCTTTCGGCTAAGCTTGCGAAGAATATTTATTTCGTCTTTCGAGCCGTTCCATAAAAAGCCGAAATCACCGCAGACAATAAGAGTGTCGTCTTTTTTAAGTTTTCGTAACCTCGGGTCGTCAAATCTTGATGCGACTGCGTGCATATCTCCAGTTACATAAATCATAAGTTAAGACCTTTCTTTTTTTGGAAGCGTTTAATAAACAGAGCTTAATTAGTTTATTATGAATTTTTCCTTAAATTTAAAAATTTTCGTTCAAACCGTTTATTGTTAGGATAAAAAATGTTATAATTAACGTAAGCAGAACAAATGCGTCAAAAGGTTTGGTAATTTTGGCTTTTTGTTCCGTTAAACAGACATTAAATAATTGTTTGGTACAATTTGATTTTAACATATATTTATTGATATTGCAAACATAAAGGAAAATTTTTAAAACAAAGGTGATAAATTTTGAAAAGATATATTTCTTTTTTTATAGCTTTACTTACAATTCTAATTTCTATTTCCTCGGTTTTTTCGGCTTCGGCAAATTTCAATTCCGAAAAAGACGTTGTCAGTAAGCTTAAATCTTATGCATATTATATGATTAGTCTTGATGACGAAAGTGAGATTTTCTCAAAAAACGAAGATAAAAAGCTTGCCCCAGCGGCCTTCAACAAACTTATAGCCGCAGTTGTTGCAATAGAAGAATGGAAGGATCTTGATGAAAAAATAAAGATTACAAAAGAATCTCTTTCGGTCTTTCCTACAGGTTACGGAATACGAAACGCAGCTCTAAAAGAGGGCGAGACTTACACGAAAAGAAAGCTTATTGACTGTCTGATAGTTTACAGCGCCAATGATGCGGAAAGTGTTATTGTTTTTAATATCGCAGGCACAAAAGAAGCTTATCTGACAAAAGTGAAGCAGCTTCTTTCCAAAATCGGCTGTAAAGACACCAATGTAGTTGATCTGCTTGGGTTCGATGCCGAAGGTCAATATACAACCGCTAAAGATGTTTCGACCTTTTTGAAATATGCTCTTAAATATCCCGCTTTTTCAGAAGCTTTCAGTAAGCAAACCGTTACGATGCCCGCAACGCAAAAAAACGCAGAGCGCACATATCAAAGCGGAAACAAGATGATGAATTATGCAATTTCCGATTATTATCACAGCAGTGTAACCGGCGGTAAATATACCTCAACCGAAGAAGCCGGTGAATGTATTGCGGTCACGACCTCAAAGGACGGTTATTCCTATCTTGCCGTTGTAATGAAGGGTAAGCTCGAAAATATTGACAGTGACTCAAGTTTTGAAAACACCTGTATGACCGACGCCAAAGCGATGATAAACTGGGTTTACAAAAATATCTTTTTCAAAGTTGTTGCATCGCCGGGACAGATAGTTTATTCAACTCAAATTCAAGCAGGTAAAGGAACGGACACTTTAAGTCTTACAGCGGAAAAAGAGGTTTCAGTCCTCGCTCCGTCCAAGGTTTCAAGCTATTCGGTTTTGGTAGAACCGGTTGCCGGAACGCTCCCTGAAAAAATCAAAGCTCCGGTAAAAAAAGGCGATATAATTTGTCAGGCCAATATTATTTACGCAAACGAAACGCTCGCAACTATAAATCTTGTTGCAAGCGAAGACATCGGACTCAGCTTTGCCGGTCTGATAATATCGACTGTCAGTTCAGTTCTTATGTCAAAAATATTTATTGCATTTGAAATTATTGTAATTGTTCTGCTTTTAGGTTTTCTTTTGATCAGAGTTTATAATACATTAAAGAAAAAGGAAAAAAGGATCAAGGTTGTCCCTTCCGACAGTCCGCAAAAAAGGTCGGCACAGCCCGCAAGGAGTACCAAACAGTCTTCAACAAGACCCGCACAGTCCCAAAGAAGGCCGGCACAGCCTCCAAAAGGGAATGATACTTCTTCAAATTATAAAAAATACAACCAAAATACACAAAGCAATTATATAAAGCGGTGAATAATATGTTAATTTTTATTAAATACCGATAAGTTCAATTGACTTTTATATAAAAATGTTTTACAATTAAGAATATTGATTACTTCAAAAGGAGATTTTTATTATGAAGAAAATCAGTAAAATTTTTTCAAGTATAGTGATTGCCTGCGCTGCAATGATATGCTTTGCGGTAATGTCAAACGCAGCCGATGCAAATGCAAACGGAAAGTGGATAGCCGCCTGGGGAACCGGTCCTACCGATATCTCTTTGGAAGGTTACAGCAATATCGCCGTTCCGATAGGTAATGCGTCTGCCCGTGTAGTCCTTACACCTACGGCAAACGGCGATAAAATCAGACTTCGCTTTTCCAACTACTACGGTGAAAATGTTCTTAAACTTACCAACGTAACCGTTGCCGCAAGCAAAAATGCCGATTCGATTGATCTTGAAAATGTAACTTCAAAAATTGATACATCTACAATTACGCAAGTTACTTTCGGCGGGAACAACTCTGTTTCTATTCCCGTAGGACAGGAAATATATTCCGACCCGATTAATTTTAAGGTTGAAGCGATGAAGAATATTGCTGTGACTATGTATGCAGGTGATTTCTCCTTTATTCATACCATGGGTCTTTCCGGCGGAACGACTTTCCTTTCATTCGGCTCCGATAAAACATATGATGCCGATTTCGGGTTGACCCAATATATTCCCGATGCAGTTACTCAATTGCTTTCTGTTCTTCTTCCCTCGCTTAGGTTTGAGCTTCCGCTTTCTTTTGGACTTGTAAAAGTTGTTCCGTGTCTTGCAGGTATTGATGTGCTTTCGGACAAGGACGCATATTCAATAGCGGTTGTAGGCGATTCAACGGTTGCAAATGAATTTCCGGTTTATCTTGCCGATAAAATTAATAATACCTATGGCGTACACAATGTAGGTGTTCTCGGAAAAGGCATTATCGGCAATATGCTTTGCGGTGAGGAAAACAGCATAGGCGGCAATCTTTACGGTAAAAATCTTGTCAAGCGTTTTAAACAGGATGTTGCCGAACAGGCAGGTATTAAATACGTTTTCGTTAAAATCGGCGGTAATGACATTCTTCACCCCGTATGCGGAGAAAATGCCGATGAATCAAAACAGCCTTCCGCGGACGACCTTATCGAAGGCCTTATTAAAATATGCGATATGACCCACGAAATGGGAGCAAAGGTTATTCTTTCGACTATTACTCAATGGAAGGGAACCACCCGAGACTATTTTGGCGCCGGCGCTTCATATGTAAGAACCGAAAGCGAGTTTGAACACGACTGGCAAATAGCAAAAGACGTAAACGCATGGATCAAGAGCTCAAACAATGAATATGTTGACGGCTATGTTGACTATGTTGCTCTTTCGGGAGATAAAAAAGATCCTGCAAAATTTTCTGATGAATATACCGATGACTATATTCATCCCAACGATACGCTTCAAAAGCTTTGGGCTAAAAATTTCCCGCTGGAGCTTGTTGACGTTCATAAGAGAACTCAAAGCATTAAACTTGACAAATCAAGCGTTAAGCTTTACATCAACGGCGGTTCAGCCGCTAAGGCTACGGTTAAGGCTGCAATTACTCCGTCCGATGCCGAAAATAAAAAACTTACATGGACATCAAGCAACAGCTCTGTCGCTTCGGTTTCTAACACAACTTCTTCCAAAGTTACAATAACGGCCAAAAAAGACGGCACAGCAATAATAACTTGTACCGCTAAAGACGGCGGAGCAATGGCAAAAGTTCTCGTATATGTAAAAACAAATCCTTCTTCGGTTAAAATTTCGGATTCTCTCAGCCTTTACGCAAGACAGAGCAAAACTCTCAAGGCGACTGTTTCACCGTCTAATGCTTATGATAAGTCCGTAACATGGAAATCGAGCAATACAAAAGTGGCTACAGTCAGCTCAAAAGGTGTTGTCACAGGCGTAGGCAAAGGTACGGCTACAATTACCTGCACGACAAAAGTCGGCTCAAAGACATCAAAATGCACAGTTAAAGTTAAAAAGCCTACCGATGTTTCTTCGGTACATACCTCTGTAACATCAAAGAGTGTTTATAAAGGTAAGACTTATAAGATAAGCGCAAATGTTTCTCCTTCAAATGCGACATTTAAAACTCTTAAATGGAAATCAAGCAATAAAAAAGTTGCGACAGTTGACTCAAAGGGTGTTGTAAAGGCAATTTCTGCCGGAACGGCAACCATAACCTGCACATCTGCCGATAATCCGACAGCTTCTGCTAAAGTAAAGATTAAAGTAATTGTAAAAGCTACAGGAATTAAACTTACCGCAAGCAAGATGAGCGTTTACAGAACCGATTCAAAAGCATTGAAAGTAAAGTTCACTCCTTCCGATGCAACGAATAAAAATGTTACATGGACTTCAAGCAACAAAAAAGTTGCAACCGTTTCATCCAACGGCACAGTAAAAGGCATTAAAAAGGGTAAAGCGACAATTACCTGTAAATCAAAAGACGGCGGGTTTGTTGCAAAATGTACCGTTGAGGTCAAAAACATTGTTGCTTCAAAGAGTGTAAAACTCAACGTAAAGGAAAAAACAGTTAAGGTTGGAAGTACCTATAAGCTTAAACCGTCTTTCTCACCTTCAAAAGTCACTTTGAAAAATGTTACTTGGAAATCAAGTAATTCAAAAATAGCAAAGGTTAACTCAAAAGGTGTCGTAACGGGCGTTAAGGCCGGTAAAGCAACAATTACCTGTACGACAAAGGATACCGGTAAAACAGCGAAGTGCGTAATTACCGTCAAGAATGTTACACCTTCTTCGGTTAAGCTTAATAAATCAGAAGTTAAAATAGCTTCGGGTGAAGAACCGTAGCTTTAAGTTTAGTTGAAACACCCGAAGCTATTTTA
>CANQLQ010000075.1 GCA_947624755.1 uncultured Clostridia bacterium
AAAATGCGGTCTGTGCCTCAGGATAAAGCCTGTTGTAAAGGTTAGTTTTTTCCAAATTATACTCTTTTTGTCTTAGTCTGTAATAGACTTTTTTTCGCGGCGTAATAGTAAAAGCCTGCATAAACTACTCCGCGTAATTGCTGCACGCCATGCGTGCCTGCGGGCGATGCCCGTGGGCGACCACATGGGGTCGCCCCTACGCGTGCAGTGGTGTTAGTGTAAAAACTTACATAAACCTTCACCGTGTAACTTCTGCGTACGATGCTTACTGAGTAAAATTTTTATAATTAATAGCGCAAGTCGTTTCGCGGCATAATAGTAAAAGCCTAATAAATCTACTCCGTGTAATTCCTGCGGACGATGTCCGCCGCGTAATTCCTGTGGGCGATGCCCATTGACAAAAATTTTTACAGTTAACAACACAAGTCGTTTCGCGGCATAATAGTAAAAGCCTGCATAAACTACTCCGCGTAATTCCTGCGGACGATGTCCGTGCGCTATTCTTCCATTTGTTTGCCGAGAAAACCGGCTGCAACTTGAACAAGTTTGATTTCGGTTTGGTCGGGTGCGCTGTCGCTGCCGTTTTTAAGAACCATAACCGCACCCATAACATCACCCGAACCGATTATAGGACAAAGTACGGCAACGCTTCTTTCTGCGCCTTCACAAGCCGTAAATTCATCACGGCTTTCAGATGAAATATAGTTCTGCCTTTTTTCCATATAGCTTTCAACCATAGGCGAAATGCGCTTCTCGAGAACATCCTTTTTCGGTATGCCCGAAACGGCAATTATGTGATCGCGGTCACAAATTATAGCAGGAAGTCCGGTTGAGCGGTTGAGCACTTCGACATATTGCTTTGTATATGGCCCAAGTTCGCCTATTGGCGAATATTTTTTAAAGATAACTTCGCCGTTCGTGTCTGTATAAATTTCAAGCGGGTCGCCCTCTCGTATTCGCATTGTCCGCCTTATTTCTTTTGGTATTACAACTCGTCCGAGGTCATCTATTCGTCTTACAATACCTGTTGCTTTCATTAAAATTAATCTCCCTTTTTTTAATTAAATTGCCTTAATATTATTTATTTCATTTCAAAGATTATACATTGAGTTGAAAATATAAATAAAATGAACAATTACTTGATTTTTTGTATTATTTTCGATATACTGAATCAGTAAAAATTTTTCTTTGAATAAGTCTGTTTTGCGAACGAAATAGGCGTTGCAGCTGAATTGTAAAATGGAATTAAAAACGGTTGTGCGGAGTTTTAACCGACTTTTGTAGTAACGAAAGAAGCATTTTTTGAATATACAAAAACTACTGATACCAACAGTTTCCTTAACTTATCAATAAAAAATCAATTGAGCAGAACCCTAATATAACTGTTTTCTAAGTAAGCGCTGATTAATTTAGGGTGTCCTAATTGGCGGCAGGCATCGCCCGCAGGAATTACGCGGTGGGCATCGCCCACAGGAATTACGCGGAGTAGTTTATGCAGACTTTTACTCTAATGCCGCGAAACGACTTGCGCTATTAATTATAAAAATTTTAATCAGTAATCATCGTACGCAGAAGTTACACGGTGAAGGTTTATGTAATTTTTTACACTAACACCACTGCACGCGTAGGGGCGACCCCATGTGATCGCCCACGGGCATCGCCCGCAGGAGTTACGCGAGACAGATTTATAAAGGCTGAAAGTATTCTTTTGGCCGAAAAGTCATAAGTTGATTTTTATAAATAAATAAAGGATATTAGATAACAAAAAATAATGAGAAAAAGAAAGAAAAAGAAACACATGACCATTATTATTTTACTTGCCGTAATAATCGGCATTGCTGCTGCGCTTGCTGCGGCGACCGGAATTTATTATATGCTTCACGTTCCGACGGTAACATTTGACGCTTCCAAGCTTACCGGTGAGGTCACCTCGGGCGCATCCGGTTATCTTTACCGCCTTTCCGAGAACGGTGTTCCCTCGTGGAATATGACCGAAAGCTTAAAGGTTTCTTCCGTTTCGGCAAAAGTCAAAAACGGCCTTCAGCACCCTATAGGTGAAGTAAGCCACGTTGCGCCGCAGCTTATCAGGAACGAAAGCTTTGACTATATGATAGTCTACCTTCAGGACGTGTACAAAACATGGTATTATGACCACGAAAACATCACCGAGCAGAAAAAGAACGGTACATACGACTACAAAGACTACCTTCAAAACACATTCTTCCCCGCAATCAAGGATTCTATAAAAGAAATGCTTGAAAGCGAATATGCCGATAAGCTTGTTTTCTGCATTTTCAACGAATGTGACAATGGCGTATGGTTCGGACGCTGGGACAGCGAAAATGAAAATCACCTTTTTAATACAGAGGATTTTGATACCTTTAACGAAGCTTGGAAAATGACCTATGACTATGTTAAGTCTCTTGCGCCCAATACTTTTATAGGCGGTCCGGGCAACCTTAACTATCGCCATAACAAAATGGACAGTTTTCTGAAATTTGCAAGCGAAAACAATTGTGTTCCCGATGTTATGATTTATCACGAGCTGAGCGACGATTCAATCTATAACTGGGGAGCGAATGTTAAAGATCTCAAAAAAATCGAAAAAAAATACGGTATCAGCACAGAAACCCCTATTATAGTTACCGAATACGGCAGAATGGAAGACAACGGCAACGCAAACATTATGCTTCGTTACATTACAAAAATCGAAAACTCAAAGACTTACGCAAACCAGGCTTTTTGGCTTTTGGCTAATAACCTTTGTAATACCTGTGCCGACTATAACACTCCAAATTCCGCTTGGTGGGTATATAGATGGTATGCAGCCCTCGAAGGACAGACAATGGACGTCAAAGTCTCTGATTTCTTCCATTGTGACTTTGAAAACGCAATTAAAAAAATGCATTCTTTCCGCACTAAGAATTTTCTCGGTCTCGGCGCTCTTTCCGACAGCAAGGACAAAATTCAGATGCTTGTTACCGGCGCGGATTATAAGGGAAAAGTAAAATTAAAAAATCTTGATTCAACAGCCCTTTTCAATAAAGCAGTAAAAGTTACCGTTTCTCAAATTACCTATCAGGGAATTTCAGGGAAGGTCTATGCTCCCGAAATTGTAAAAACATATACCGAAAGCTGCGGCAAAAAGCTTGAATTTGATATGGGCGATATGAACAGCGACACAGCATACAAGATCGAGCTTGAAGTCTGCGAAAAAGAAGAGGAACCGTATGAAAACGAAAATCTTTACAAAAGATATGAATTTGAAAACGGCGTTTTTCTCGGCGATGCTTATACCTATGACAGCGCATATGCGACAACAGGGAACAAAAACGGAATGGCCGGCGGATTTGAAAAAGAAGGCGACGGAGTTGAACTTTCATTTGATGTTCCCGAAAGCGCAGAATATGAAATACGCCTTATCTACGGCAATTCAAACGACGGTTCGGTTCCCGACGACAGAACGTTTTCGTCTGCAGCCTTTACCCTTGACGGCAAAGAAGAAATTCTTTCTTTTGAAAACACAATAAAAAGCGAAATCACAAATGTTTATTTTATGACGAAAAAGCTTTCAGAAGGCAGTCATACCGTAAGATTCGCCCACAACACAGGCACATTTGTTCTTGACAGTATGCTTATAAGGATAGCTGAAAATACCAAGGTTTATTTTGAAAAAAATACCGAAAGGGAAAATTCTTTCCTCATCGTTTCACCCAATGACGGTTATTATGAAATTAAAACCAAAAAGCAGACAACACTTTCGGTTGACGGCGCAAAAGCAAAAACCGACCAAAACGGCAATGCTGTAATTTATCTTAGAAGAGGACTTAACTATCTTGACATTTCCTCGGATACCGCCCTTCTTTCGGTCAAAGAAAGCAGCGCAAAAGGAAATTCGATATCTCTTGATTTTGCCGAAGCCAAGCTTACCGACGGCGCAAAAATCAAGGTAAACGAAACTTTGAACATTGAATATCTTTCCGGTATTTCCTCAAAGGGCGGAAAGGCTCAGTACGTTATAAACGCACCCGAAGAAGGCACATACAAGCTTACCGTTCTTTATTCAAACAACCTCGAAAACGGCGTTCACGATTACAATATTGACCTTGTTGAAGGCTATATCACAATTGCGGTCAACGGTTTTAAGCAGGAGAACCTTTATTGCAGAAACACTTACAGTAATGACAATTTCACGACCGTCACAACAAACATTGAGCTGAAAAAAGGCAAAAACCTGATATCGTTCAGCAATGACGGAGAAAACAAGTTTAACGGTAATGATACCTTCGCACCGAACATCGCAAAAATTTCAATTTATCCCGTAACAGCTTGACTGAAACTTAAATTTGAAATTTTAATAAAGACCTGTATAAATGGACTGCCGCAGTACGGACAGCCGCAAAAAAAGGAAAACCCGGACAGTCAAAAACGGCTGCCCGGGTTATGATTGTATTTTAAGGAGAAGTTTTATGCTGCGGTTGAAGCCGAAATACGGTCAATAAGGATTTTAAGAACTGTTCTGAGCCATTTGAAGAAAACAAACAATGTGTCAAATTTTGACTTATGACCTGCGTCAACTTCGTAATTCTCTGTGTTTGAATTTTCGGCTGTCATCGGCGAAACAGTATCGGCAGTTCTGTCATAAACGAGGAACTGCGGGAAACGCTCAAATGATTCTACGGTTGCTCCGTCGGTATTGAAAACGCTGACAAGTATTCTGTCCTCTTCTCTTGTCCAGTCATTGTGAAGAGCGTTTTTGATAAACCAGGTGTTATCCGGGAAAAGGCATGTTGAAGCGTCAACCTGTCTGTCCGGTGAGATATATTTGCCTAAGCCCTGATTTACTCTTTCGGTAATATAGCTGTCTGAAAGAGTTGTTCCTATCTTTGAAACAGTTGCGCCAAGAGAAGAATGTTTTGCTGTTACCCATACGTCGCCTTGTTCTACGGCAGACTCAAGATACGGAAGCATCTGGTGACCGTATTTTGATACGATAGCAATTTTTACGCCGTCAGCTTCTGCATTTTTGAGAAGTTCGGGAATCCTCTGTCGAACCTGTTTGTCATAATTGTCGAGTTTTTCGATAAGACCCTTATACTTTTCATATTTTTCGCTGCCTTCAGCTCCGAAAACAATATTCATTGCATCGTCATAATCTTCAGGCGCTACCATTGTCCAATAGCCCGGCCATGTGCCGTATGTTGCAAGAACAAGCTCGGGAACAAGACCTTTGTAAAGGCGCTTATAAAGCTTTTCCATAAATGCATCGGAAACAAAGCCAAGAACGCCTGTTGCCCTTGCAAGCGAGACAGAATCTTTAATGAGCTGCATGGCAATTTCAAATCCTTCGGGAACTAAATCGCCGACAAAATCATCATCTACAAATCTTTCAATTGATTCCGGTGTAATTATCATTTTGCCTGAAAACGGATCGCTGCAGATGTCGCCGCCGAAAACAACGGTTGAACCAAAACCAACGGCATTTATTTTTGATGTGCCATATTTTGCAAGATAGGTAAGAATATGGTCGCCGCCAAGGCATTTGCACATAAGGTTAACCTTGTCTTTTCCGGTAACTTCAAGAACATTGTTTATATATTCATCAAGTTCATCAACAACTTCAAAGGGGTCAAGTCTCCAGTCATTTGCAAAAAGGTAGAAGTCAAAATTATATCCGCCTCCGCTTTCTGCATTTGTGTGAGATCTGTTGTAGTTGTTTGTTTTTTCGCTCGGATGTATTCCGGTGCCATATTTCGGGTCACCGTTTTCGTCAAGCATACATCTGTCATAAACCTTCGCCATCTCTTCACCGAACACTTTGTAATATTTATCAAAGTTGTCAGTTGCAAAACCGATAGCAAGATAGGGAACTATCTTTTTGACCATATCGGGAAGAAGAGAAGTATCGAAATCTAAGTCATAAACCTGATTGCCGTCTTCGTCATAAATTTTCTCGCTGTTTCCTCTGAAATAAATTGTCGGGTAGTTTGTTTTGACCGCTTCAGCCGAAGCAGTGAGTGGTATACATGCGACAACCATAACTATCGCAAGCAAAAGTGAAATAATTTTTTTCATAGTCCTTTACCTCCTATTATTTCTATTCTACCACTATATTAAATTGGTTTAATTCTTTTTTGTGTTTATATTAATAATTTTTTTATACATTTTAGAGTTTTTTCATAATTGTATAAAATAATATAGTAAAAGTTGTTTTGCGATTTCTGACGTTGGTGCTTCCTTTATTATTTTTTGTAAATTTAACAGGCTTTGGAACCCCCTCCGACATCAGGTGAAATACAAAAGTGACGGAAAGGTAAAAATCAATAAATCGTACAGAATATGAATAAAGAAAACCGGCTTACCAAATCAATAAACAGATTTTGAAAGCCTGCAAAAAACATACAAAAAGATCCAAAGACGAACGATGTGTCTTATCTTTGGATCTTTTATTTCTATTTATACAAACTGTTCAAAGTTATTTACACTATACGACAGCATATTCGTGA
Source organism: uncultured Clostridia bacterium (assembly GCA_947624755.1). Classification (GTDB taxonomy): domain Bacteria; phylum Bacillota; class Clostridia; order Oscillospirales; family Acutalibacteraceae; genus UBA6857. The sequence continues at coordinate 6,507 of CANQLQ010000075.1, forward strand.
AAGGCAAACTTCTTTCCACGTTCAAATTAAAATCTTATGCGTCCTTTTTAAACAGCGAAATAAATACTTTAAACATTGACTTTAGCCATTTGAAAAGGCTTGTCAAAAATGAATTAAGCTTTTCATCGTGTGTCTTTGGGTGATCAATTTTTTCGTCTGCTTCCCACTGTTCGTTGTTGCAGTTTTCTTCGGTCATAGGATATGCGGTGCGTGACGCAAAATCATATGTAATAAACTGTGTCCAATCAAAATCGTCTATTGTAAGCTGTCTGTCAGCGTCAACAACGCTCATAATAAGGTTAGTTTCTTCGGCGCTGTAAAATCCGTGAGGAACGCCCTTAAAGAACCATGTGCAATCAGGGAAAAGGCAGGTTGAAGCGTCAATTTTCTTATCCGGTGAAATATATCTGCCAAGGCCTTTTTCTGTCTGTGCGGCAATATATTCATCACTGAGCGTATCATAAATTGTTGAAGTTGTTGCGCCGAATGATGACCTGTAAGCTGAAACATACTCATCACCGAGAGTGCTGCCGTCAGAAAGAACAGGCACCATCTGGATTCCGTATTTTGAAACAACGCAGAGGTTTACACCGTTTTCTTTAATCTGTTTCATAATCGGAATTACATTCTTTTTTACTGTTTCATTGTAAACAGTAATTTTTTCAATAAGACCTTTGTATGTTTCTCTCTTTTCGTCTCCTTCAAAGCCGAAAACATAGTTAAGCGCACTTTCAAAATCTTCAACCGTAACAAGCGCCCAATATCCGGGGAAGGTCAAAAATGCCGAACGTGCAAGGGCTGAAATTATACCGTATTCAATTTTTGAATAAAGCTCTTCTCTTGCAAAGTCCGTAAGTGTACCGATAACTCCGGTATTTGAAAGCAAATTGATTGAATCGGTTGCAAACTGCAAAATATCGGTATATTTATTATCTCTCTTTGCAAGGTCAACAATAAGTCTTGAGATTGAGTTTCCGTCAATACCGAACTTACCGCTTATCATTTTGCTAAGGAAATCAGCTCCCATGGAGGTTGATACATCAATACCAATACCTTTAAGGCTGTCCGTTCCGTATTTATTGATATATGAAAGCACAACATTGCAGCCAAGGCATCTTACGGAAATGCATACCTTGTCCTTACCGGTTGCCTGCTTAATACCTTCAATGTATTCATTAAGCTGGTCAGCAAGGAAAATCGGGTCAAGTCTCCAGTCATAATGGAAATTATAGGTATCTTCGGCATATTTTCCGTTGGCATCGGCTCTGTCGGTTCTCATGGCATTTTCATTGTCTGCCTTATCCCAAGAAGGTATGCCGCAATCGTTATGAACTTCGCCGTTTTCGTCAAGTCTTATAGGTTCAAAAACATCGCTTAGCTCTTTATAAAAAGCATCATAGTAATCATCCCAGTCATCATTCAGAACGCCTTTTACAAGGAAGGGATAAAGAATATTTAAAACAGCTTCTTTAATGTTACCGTCTTCAGAATCGGTAATGATATCTAACATTTGCTCAATTCTAAAGCTTTTTGTTTCGTTGTCATAATAAAGTTCATTGCTGTCTCCTGAAATATAAATTACGGGAGTGCTTGATTTTACGGTTGCACGGGTTGCAAAGGCAGGCATTACAAGCGTAAAAATCATAATAACAGAAAGTAAAACAGAAATTATTTTCTTCATATAATTATCCTCCGTTAATTATTTGTTTAGATTTTACCATTAAATTTTTCACAGTTTGTTCTAATTAGTAATATTAACGTAAATTTTTTTATATTATACAAATATTATACATACTTTTTGAAAAAAGCATAAAATAACCCCCGCAGGCAGTGCCGGCGGGAGAAAAGAAAATACTATGATTTTAGAGCTTAAATTTTTTTGTAAAACAGGGGGTTTGAGCTTTTTTGTTGTAATTTGTGCAAATTATCGGCTTTGACTGCCGTCGGCGAACTTTTCTTTTGAAAGAAA
>CANQLQ010000076.1 GCA_947624755.1 uncultured Clostridia bacterium
TTACTATTACGCCGCGAAACAACTAAGCTTAAATACTTTACATTGAAACGGTTGAGCGCAGCCGTACGTCAGCAATGATTCTTTTGGAACTTTTCTTTCAAAAGAAAAGTTCGGCAGGCATCGCCTGCAAGATTTACGCGCAGTAGTTTATACAGACTTTTACTATTATGCCGCGAAAGAAGTCTATTACAGACTAAAAAACACAAACTAAAAATTAATAAATCCCACCTTACCCTCCAAAACCAAAAAAACAGGCCGCAAAACCCCACAGCCTGTTTTTTCATAACATCAAATCAACATCAAAAACACATTTACTGCTTTTTCTTTTTCAGCTTTGGTAAAACAAGGCATACTCCTACAGCAACCAAAGCCAACGCAATAATTATAATCGGCAGGATATAATCCATGTCATTGTCACCGGTCGTAACAGAGCTTAACACTGCCTGTTCATCGACTGCGAAAACGCCGATAAGCGCGCTGACAGCGCTGAGAATCATAAGTCCTGCAAGAATAATGCAGATAATTTTAATTGCTTTTTTGGGTAACAAAGTCAATCACTTCTTTCTTATTTCAGATATTCTTCCATACAAGCTTTGATGCTGTCCGAAACTTTTCTTGCTTCTTCGGCAGTTTTTGCACAAGCTGTAATGTAAATTTTGATTTTCGGTTCAGTTCCGCTCGGTCTTACTATTACACCGTTTGACTGTGGAAGCTTATAAGCGAGAACATTTGACTTCGGAAGGTCGATAACGGTTTCTTCTGAAGTTTTCGTATCGGTTATCTTGCTTGCCTTATAGTCGGCAACCGAAAGCACCTGCATTTCGGCAATTGTTTTCGGGGCATTTGTACGAAGGTTATCCATAATACCTGCCATTTTGGTCATGCCTGCCGCACCTTCAAAAGCATAGCTTATAACCTCATTGAGGTACATACCGTGTTCTGAATAGATGTCCTGCATAACTTCGTAAAGGCTCTTGCCTTTCGATTTGTAGTAAGCCGCCATTTCGCAAATTAATGCTGAACCAACAACAGCATCCTTGTCTCTTGCGTGTATTCCCGAAAGATAACCGTAGCTTTCTTCCATACCGACAACAAAACGGTCAGCCTCGCCGTCCTTTTCAAGGTTTGTAATAAGCTCACCGATATATTTGAAGCCGGTCAAAAGGTTCTTTACTTCTGCGCCGTATTTCTTTGCGACAGCTTCAACAAGGTCGGTAGTTACAAAGGATTTTACAACGATTGGATTTTTCGGAAGATTTCCGAGCTCGGTTCTTCTCGAAAGAATATATTCGGTAAGAAGAACGCCGACCTCGTTTCCGGTCATCAGCCTGTATTCATCGCCGCAAAGAACGGCAATTCCGACACGGTCACAGTCAGGGTCGGTTGCAAGAAGAAGGTCTGCCTTGTCCTTTTTTGCCATATCAATTGCAAGCTCAAAAACCTGCTTGATTTCCGGGTTCGGATAAGGACAAGTCGGAAAGTTTCCGTCAGGATATTCCTGCTCTTTAACAACGCGGACGTCTTTTATGCCAAGTCTTTTAAGTATATGACGAACAGGCTTGTTACCCGTGCCGTTGAGCGGAGTATATATAACCTTGAGATCGGACTTTTTGGTGATATCGCCGCTTAGACAAGCCTTTTCAACTTCGGCATAAAATTCTTCAATAAGCCAATCTTCGATAAAATCTATTCTGTCCTCGGCAAGACCGTCTTCAAAATCCATATATTTTACGCCGCTGAACATATCGGTTTTTTCAATAAATTCATATGTTTTTGCCGCCGCTTCATCTGTCATTTGATATCCGTTGGGGTCGTAACATTTGTAGCCGTTATATTTTGCGGGATTATGGCTTGCGGTAATAATTATACCCGAAGAACAGCCAAGCCTTCTTACGGCAAAAGAAAGCATCGGAGTCGGAACAAGCTCGGGATAAATATATACCTTGATATTATTGGCGGCAAGAACCCCTGCGGCATATTTTGAAAAAAAGTCGGACTTTATTCTTGAATCGTATGCAATTGCAACCGACGGATTTTCAAATTCGCTGTTGAGATAATCTGCAAGTCCCTGAGTCGCCTGTCCTACGGTATATATATTCATACGGTTTGTACCTGCGCCGATTACGCCTCTAAGGCCTGCCGTGCCAAACTCAAGGTTTTTATAGAAGCGGTCAAGTATTTCGTCCTCTTTGCCTTCGATTTCCGCAAGTTCAGCCGTTAAATCCGGATCCGAAACAGCCTTTTCTTTCCAAAGGTTATAAAGAGCATTTATATCGTTCATAACTTTATTCCTCCTATAATTTAATAATATATATTTTATCATTGCTTTTATTCTTATGTCAACATAAACGACAAATTTTTAGTCTCAAGTTATTTAAGGAAACTCTAATTAATTCAAAGCCTGCCGATAACAAAATACAATAATTAATCGCTGATTCCCAAAATTTCCGAAGCCGCACCGCCGTCTATTACCTCTACCGAGCGCAGTTTTTTCTGAATTATAGCATTTCTGTTTTGCGCTTCGTCAAGGCTCTTGCCGGCTTCGTCAATTTTTTTCTTCGCCTTTTCAAGCATACCGCCGAATTTTTCATACTGAACCTTTGCGGCGGCAAGAAGTTCCCTTACCTCTTTGGCTTTTTCGTTTATTGCAATAGCTTTAAATCCGACTGAAAGAGAGTTCAAAAGAGCGGTAATTGTGCTCGGCCCCGCAATCATAACGCTGTACTCTCTCTGACAGCGTTCTGAAATTCCCGATTTTGAGCTGATAATTTCGCTATAAAGACCCTCCGTTGCAAGGTACATAATTGCAAACGGAGTTGTGAGCGGCTCTTTGATATATTTTGAAACTTCCTTCGCCTGAGAAAGAACACGGTTTTCAAGGGCTTTTTTGGCCTCTGCCACGCCTGCCGTATCACCGTTGTCTGCCGCATCGCAAAGTCTTATGTAATCCTCAACCGGGAACTTTGAGTCAATCGGAAGGAAGATGAATTTATCTTTTTCTTCGTTTGACGGTATCTTGACCGCAAATTCAACAACTTGTCTTGACATCGGGTCGGGCATTACATTTTTTTCAAAAAGTCCGGGTATTGTCTGGTCAAGAATACCTTCAAGCTGAACCTCCGCCCAAGTACCTCTTGCCTTGACATTGGTCAAAATCCGGTTGAGCGCAGTTACATTTTCCGTTACTCCGCCTGAAAGAACCTTCATTTCGCCAAGAGATTTATATACATTTTCAAGCTGAACGCTAACTTGCTGAAAAGATGTATCGAGCCTTTTTGAAAGGGTTTGAGTAAGCTTTTCGTCAACAGTGTTCCTGATTTGTTCAAGGCTTTCTTCGTTGCTTTTGCGAATTTCCGAAAGGCTTTGCGATATAGTCGAAACAGCCTTCATGCTAAAGTCATAGGTTTCTTTGGCGGACTTTTCAAGTTTTTCGCTCATGGAAGAAAGCGACGCCGCAATTTCCTGCCTTTGCGCACTCTGACTGCCCGCGGTTTCCATTCTGCTTTGGCTGAATTCCGCATGTAGTGACTTTTCCTGAAGTGAAAAAGCAGATTTTATATCATTTTCAAGCTTTTCCTGCCTTCTGAGAATTTCATCATAATTATCTTTGCTTTTGTTCTTGTTGTTAATCAAAAACAGTGATATAATATTGATAACAAACAAAACTACAAAACAAATTATTGTTATAATTTCAGCTTTTCCCATTATTTATTACCTCATATATTCTTTGAGTTCTTTTTTAAGGCAACAAATATTGTCTTAAAATCTTTTAAATTAATTAAATTATATCAACATCAAATCATTTTTTGTTTATTATTAAGAAAAATGGATTCCGTAAATACAGGAGAAAAACATATGAAACGAAAAATTCCTGCGCTTATATTATGTATAGCTCTAATTTTATTAACCTTTACCGCCTGCGGTTCAGACGGCTCGGGCGCTAAAATTGTAACCCCTGTTGACTTAGAACCTGAGTTTCTTGACCCCCAGATAGTTTCCGATACATCGGCAAAAAACATTGTGCTGAACTGTTTTGAAGGTCTTGTTGTTTACGGCGAAAACGGTGAGATTATGCCTGCCGCCGCCGAAAGCTTCGATGTTTCCGCCGATGAGCTTACATATACTTTTAATCTTAGGAAGAACCTACAGTGGAGAATAACCTCAGCGGCAAAGAAAACTCTTGGCGAAAAGGCGGAGGACTTTGACAACAGAGTTCTTGCAAAAGACTTTGTTTTCGCCTTGGAAAGGGCGCTCAGCCCCGAAACGCTCTGTCCTTATGCGAACAGTCTGCTTTGTATAAAGAACGCATCAAAAGTTATTTCGGGAAAGCTTGAAAAAGAACAGCTCGGTGTAAAAGCCGCCGACGATTTTACGCTTGTGATAAAGCTTGAGAAAAAAGACTCTGACTTTCTTGACGCTCTTACAAGTCCGGCCTGTATGCCGTGTAATGAAGAATTTTTCAATCTTACTAAAGGCAGGTACGGTCTTTCAACCGAATATCTTATTTACAACGGACCGTTTTACATAAGCAACTGGGCGGAAAAAACATCAATTTCATGCCGCAGGAACGACACTTATCATTCCCTCGGCGAAAACATATCGAGCGAAGTCAAACCTTATTCGATTTATTTTTCTTTCAACAACGAACAGGAAACGAGAGACGATAAGCTCAAAGACAAAACCTATGCTCTTGCCCCTCTGAGTGAAGAGCAGGCGATGCAGTTCAGTCAGGACAAGCACATAAAAATCCGTGCATTCGACAGCGCCGTAACTTCTATAATTTTTAACTGTTCAGATGAAATTACGTCCGTTTCTGAAATTCGCAAAGCTCTCGCTTACGGTATGGACGCTTCTGTTTTTCTTGAAAAGTTTGGGAAAAAAGCCGCTTACGGAATTATTCCTTCCGCCGCTACGCTTGCGAAGTCTTCCTATCGGTCTCAGGTACAAAACGTAAAAATAAATTCGCAGAAAAACCGTCAGGCCATTTCGTTTATGAAAGACGGTATGGACAAGCTCAATGTCAATGATATAGAGCTTACGATTTTATCAAGCACCGAAAATGAAACTGCCGTGCGCGGTGCAATGCAAAGCTGGCAGTCTGTCTTTGGTGTAAAATTCGGCATATCGGTTGAAGCCGTAAGTGAGGGTGAGCTTCAATCAAGAATTGCCGCGGGAAATTATCAAATTGCTCTTTGTGACCTAAAGTTTACCGATGTTACAGCCGAAAACGCAATTTCACGTTTTGAAAGCGGTGCAAGGAACAACGTAATAAACTTTTCAAGCAAAAAATTCGACAATCTTATAAGTCAGATTTCAAAGTCTAACGGCAGTAAAAAGGCACAGACGATTCTTGAAGCAGAAAAGTATCTTATTTCAAGCTGTGCCGTTATACCGCTTTGTGAAAAGGCAACGTATTACGGGCTTGCAAAAGGTGTTTCGGGTATTGCTTTTTCACCTACGGGTGAAGTTGCGTATTACAAGACTGCAATACAAAGTTAAGGAAGTGCTGATTAATTCAGGGTGTCCTAATTGGCGAGGCACGCATGGCGTGCGGCAATTACGCGGGATAGAATTTATATAAAATTATAATTTTACGCCGCGAAAACACTTTGTCTCTAATTTGGAAGTATTTTTTATGTTCCAAAAATATAAGTCAATACTTTGTGTATTGCCGAGTATTTTGGAAAAGTATTACGCAATATTTGCAAGCAAGATGAGTTAAGCATTAAGCGTGTTTTTATCAGAGGTTCCTTAATGCTGAATATAAATTACCTAACCAACTTACCAAATCAATAAATCGCTTTAAAAAGTCTGTGAAAACAAAAATAGGGGCTGCCCTTAGTGCGACAGCCCCTTCTCATATTTAACTTTAAAGTATCAGCCCTAATACTGATCCTCTAAAGAATTATTCTTCCGATGCCTCTTCGGCAGCTTCTGCTTGCGGTGCTTCTTCGGCTTCCGATGCCTCTTCGGCAGCTTCTGCCTGCGGTGCTTCTTCGGCTTCCGATGCCTCTTCGGCAGCTTCTGCCTGCGGTGCTTCCTCAGCTTCCGATGCTTCTTCGACAGACTCCGGAGCTTCCTGTGCCTCTTCGGAATTTTCCTCAATATATGCGGCAGCTTCTTCATTTGCAGCCTTTTCTTCTTCTTCAATAAGAGCGCGGATTGAGAAGTTTACACGGTTTCTTTCAACGTCAATATCAGAAATTTGAGCTTTAACAATCTGGTCAATTGTAAGAACAGACTGCGGAGTGTCGATTCTGTGAGTTGCAATTTGAGAAATATGGATAAGACCCTTTGTGCCGTCTTCAGTCATAACAGCAAATGCGCCGTATGAAGCAAAGCCTGTGATCTTAACTTCAACAATATCGCCGACCTTGTGGTTTGCTTTGAAGATTTCCCAAGGATTGTCTTCTGCTCTTCTGTAGCCGAGAGAAATTTTCTTTTTAGTTTCGTCATCGGTGATAAGCTCAAGAATAACAACTTTAACTGTATCTCCGACGTTTACAACTTCCGATGGATGCTTAATCTTTGTCCATGCAAGCTGAGAGATATGTATCATACCCTCAACGCCGCCGATGTCAACAAATGCGCCATAGCTTGTCAAAGCCGTAACTTTACCGGTATATTCCTGACCGACCTCAGCCTGTGCCCAGAAAGCATCTGCGGCAGCTTTACGCTCAGCGTCTGCAACAACCTTGATTGAACCGATTACTCTCTTTCTCGGCTTTTCTTCGAGGTTGATAATCTTGAATTTAACAGTCTGGTTGTTAAGAACAGAAATATCACCGTTTCTTGAAATACCTGTAAGTGAAGCAGGGATAAATACGCGAACGCCAAACGGATAAACAAGGACGCCGCCCTTAACGGTTTCGGAAACAACAGCTTGAAGAACTTCGTCGTTTTCTTTTGCGGCAACGAGCTTATCCCATGCATTGCTCTTGTCATAACGACGCTTTGAAAGCATAATAGTACCTTCAACATCGTTGGTTTTCATGATGATAAGGTCAAGCTTGTCACCAATTTTGAGCTCTTTTGTGTGATCGGCAGCCGGATCATAGCTGTATTCCTCTGCAGGAATGAAGCCGGCATATTTTCTGCCGATATCGACCTGTATTTCATTAGGCGCAATACCTACTACTTCACCAACAACATGAGGCGCTGTACTCATTGAAGTTTCAAGATTTTCTTCGAGAGCCTCGGCAAAATTAAATTCGTTTACATTTTCGGACATTATAAAAAGTACCTCCTTTATTATCCCTGCAGGCGTTGACGCACCTGCTGTTACCCCAATTAATTTGCAGGAAGCAAAATCAATATTTTTAAGTTCCTGCGCCCTCTCAATCAAATAAGAAGGGCAATTTTTTTCGCACACAGCTTTGAGCTTTGCTGTGTTTGAGCTGAAATGGCCACCGATGATAATCATAGCATCACATCGAAGTGACATTTCTGCCGCTTCGTTCTGACGATCACGGGTAGCTCTACATATTGTATCATAATGCTTGCAGTTTGTAAACAATTCTTTTAAAAAATCAGAACATTTTTCCCATTCTTCAAGCGAAAAAGTTGTCTGTTGAACGAAAATAAGTTCCTTTTCGGAAAGTTCCGGATTATTTTTAACAATTTCTTCCAGTTGTTCCCTGTTTTTGAATACAAATGACTGCCCTTTACATCGGCTTCTGAATCCGCAGACTTCGGGATGTTTTTCGTCGCCGGCAATCATAACCGCATTTTTGTCTGTTGATTCTTTTTCAACAATACGATGAATTTTCAAAACATACGGACACGTTGCGTCAAGATATTGGATACCCCTTTTTTTAAGTTCTTCGATAATTTCTTTCGTAACTCCGTGAGCGCGAATTACAACCTTTTCATCTTTTTTCGCCTCAGACGGATCCTCAATTATTCTTACTCCTCGATTTTGAAGGTCTTCAATAACCTGCGGATTGTGAATAATAGGTCCGAGCGTACAAACTTTTTCACCCTTTTCAACTAAGTCATAAAGCATTTTTACCGCTCTGTCAACGCCAAAGCAGAAGCCTGCTGTTTTTGCAAGTTCAATTTTCAAAACTATACCTCTTTCACTCATCTGTCCGCAAAGATGCTTTTATTTCGTTCATTACTCTTTTTGAAGCTTCTTTAATGATCTTCGTTTATGGAAGCTCTGATTAAATATAATTCTCAAATTGGTTAGGCGGGCACGCATGGCGTGGCGAACATCGTCCGCAGGGCTTACGCGGTGGGCATCGCCCACAGGAATTACGCGCAGTAGTTTATGCAGACTTTTACTCTTACGCCGCGAAACGACTTGCGTTATTAACTGTAAAATTTTTAGTCAGTAAGCATTGTCCACGGCGGTTACACAGAGAAGATTTATTAAGTATTGATACTAACACAACTGCGCGCGTAGGGGCGACCCCGTGTGGT
>CANQLQ010000077.1 GCA_947624755.1 uncultured Clostridia bacterium
CATCAATAATCGTCTTTTTTTCAAGCTCGGTACACGATGAGGGAGCGCTTACAATTATATCGGGCTTAAATATTTCACTTTTGCATACCTTTTCAATTGTATAGGAAAGAATTTCGCGCATTACAGAGAAGTCGGCAATAACACCGGATCTTATCGGCATTTCAAGTTCAAGCGTTGACGGCGCTCTCGAAAGCATGGCTTTTGCTCTGTCTCCTATCGCAACGATCTCATCAGTATAAGCGTCGTAGCTTATAGCATTAGCCTGGCAGAGAACAATGCCCTTACCTTTTATGTAAACTTTTATGGAATTTGTTCCGAGGTCGATTGCCATTTTCTTTCCGGGCATTGTTTCACTTCCTTTTCATTATTTAAAAATTTTACATCTTCAGCTATCCTTTGTCAAGGCTTCAGGGAAGCCCGGAAAAATTTGTCACGGCGGCGCAAAGGCAATATACGTCTTTTGCGCCCGCAGCAAAAAGCTGTTCTGAGCAGCGGCCGAGAGTTGTTCCCGTTGTTTTAATATCATCACAAAGAATTACGATTTTTCCTTTCACAGCGTTTTCATCAATCACTTTAAAAGCATTTTCAAGATTTTTACGTCTTTCTTTTTGGGTAAGAGAGTGCTGTGTAAGGCTGTCCTTTGTTTTTTCAAGAACATTTTCAACCGGCAGAAAAAGATGCTTTGCAACATTTTGGGCAAGTAATTGGCTTTGGTTATAACCGCGAAGCTTAACGCTGTCTTCCCTCATGGGAACAAAAGTTACAAAGTCCGCTTTGACATAGTAATAAACCTGTGCAAATCGAAAACTCATTTTTGAGCCGAAAAATTCCGCCTCGCTTTTTTCATGGGAAAACTTAAAATTGAGCAGTCTTTCCCTTACAAGTTCCTGATAAACAAACGGTGCGGTTATATGCGGCAAAACAAAGGTACTTTCATTTTCACAACAGCATTTTTCACTGCCGCAGTGCTCACAGCAATCGTCAGAAGCTTTAATATACCCCTTGCCACAGCAGCCGCAAAAATCTCGTTCTATGGGAATTATTTCTCCGCAAACGCTGCACCTTTTCGGAAAAAATATACGTTTTAATCTTCCTGTTTTCATCTTTAATCTTTCCGTATCAGAAAATGCTTCAAAGCAGAATATCTGCGTGTTTTTTTGTCATTATCGACCATTGCCATAACCTGCTGCTTAGAACCGACAAGTATCATTCTTGTTTTAGCCCTTGTTACCGCAGTATAAAGCAAATTGCGGTAACTAAGCTGCGAAATAACCGAGCAGACGGGCATAATTACTGCCTCAAATTCACAGCCCTGACTTTTATGAACGGCAATGGCATAGGCGTGTTCAAGCTCTTTTACGTTCTCAAAAGGATAAACTGCAACTTTGTCATCAAATGCAATCTTCATCGTTTTTCGGGTTTGATTTATTATAACGATCGTCCCGATATCTCCATTGAAAATTCCCGTCCCCTGCTGTCCGTCTTTTGACCATAGAATATCGTAGTTGTTTTTTATTTGCATGACCTTGTCGCCCTCACGGAAAATTCTGCCGCCAAGCTCGTATTCTTCTTTGTCGGGCGAAGGGGGATTGAGTTTTTTTTGAAGAACGGCATTTAGGCTGACCGTACCGAGTTCACCTTTTCTTGACGGGCAGAGTATCTGAATATCATTAACGGGATCATATCCGTAAGCTTTCGGCAGTCGGTTTATGTATAGGTCAGAGACAGTTGAAGCGGCCGAGGCAATATTATCCCTTTGCATAAAGAAGAAATCCCTGTCTGTTTTTGAAAGGTCGGGATATTCTCCTCTTACTATTTTGTGGGCATTTGTTACGATAAGACTTTCAAGAGCCTGTCTGAAAACCTCGGTCAGAGCAACTACGGGCAGAAGGTCAGAACTGATTATATCTTGAAGTACATTTCCTGCTCCGACAGGGGGAAGCTGATCGCTGTCACCGACCATTATCAGTCGGCAGCCAAGCGGCAGCGCATCAAGCAAGCCCCAAAAAAGATGCACATCGACCATTGAAAGCTCATCAATTATCACAGCGTCGCATTCAAGCGGATTTTGCATATTACGCGAAAACTTTTGACGATCGTTTTCTCCCCAAACGACTTCAAGAAGCCGATGAAGTGTTTTCGCTTCCCTGCCCGTAACTTCACTCATTCGCTTGGCCGCCCTTCCGGTCGGAGCGTCAAGCAGAACACGAAGTTTTCTCTTTTCATAAAGCTCTATTATTCCGTTGAGCGTTGTTGTTTTGCCTGTGCCGGGTCCGCCGGTCAGCACAAGAAGTCCTTTTTTGACAGCGGTCATAATTGCAAGACGCTGCTTTTTTTCAAAACGGATACCCTGTTTCTTTTCAATTTCATCTATGTCCTCCTCAACCGGTCTGCCCTCAGGCGGAGGGAAGGCAAGCATAACCTTTATGCGGTCGGATATATTTTTCTCCGTCTCATAAACGCTCGGTAAAAACAAAAATTTTTTAAAATCAAATTCATCTTCAATAAGTTCTTTGTCTTCAATAAGAGCGTCAATTACACTTTCTGCCTCTTCTTCACGGCACGAAAGCATTTCACAAGCGGGTGCGATTATTTTATTTCGCGGAAGGCAGGTATGACCGTTTACAAGATTATGTCTTATTATATGTACAATTCCCGCGCGTTTTCGATAAATCGGATTTGACGCTGCAGAAAATTTTTCGGCAATTTCATCAGCCCGGTTAAAGCTCAGACCGATTTTTTCGTTGCATAGAAGATATGGATTTTCGCTTATACGTTCAACTGAACCCACGCCGAAAACCTTGAACACAGCAAGACATTCGGTCGGAGTCATACCGTATTTTTCAAAAAAAATCATAACTTCACGAACCGCGAACTGACTTTTAAATTCATTTGAAATTGACTCGGCCTTCTCAATCGTAATGCCCCTAATCTCAGCAAGCCGCTCAGGGCTGTTTTCAATAACATCAAAGGTTTCGTCTCCAAACCTGTCAACAATTTTGTTTGCGGTAGCAGGTCCGATTCCTTTCACCGTACCTGCCGAAAGATAGCGAAGCATATCGGCGGCCGACTTCGGCATTTTACGTTCAAATTCGCTGACCTTAAACTGCGAACCGAAAACCGGGTGACTGGTCCACTCGCCTTTCATTGTAAGCTCCTCACCGACACTTACACAAGAGAGCATACCTACACAAGTTATAAGAGCCTTATCAACGCTTACGTCAATAACGCTGTAACCGTTTTCGGCGTTGCGAAAAACAATATCTTCAACAAAACCTTTAAGTGTAACTTCCTGTTTAATATGCTCACCGCCTTTTCTATTTCTAATTTAATTATACATCAAAAAATTTTTCCTTTCAACACAAAAGCCCTATAATATCCTTAAAATTATCCGTCTTGCAAAAGTACACGTTATTTTCACCGCCGACAATATTTTTACAGGCATCTTTAACGCTTTGCTCAACGCCGAGATCAATTACAATAACTTCGTTTTTATTTATGAAATTGAACAGATTCGAGGCAAGAAAAGCGGCATACACCTCTTCGGGAAGCCTTTCATCGTCCGAAAAACCTGCTATTATTGTAAGTACTTTTTTTGACTTCCTTCCCCGCATTGTTTTTTGAAAAATCAAATAGCCCAAAAAGAACATACCGCAAAGGATAAAGATAAGTGACAGCGCGTCAATGACAGTTTCAAACATTGATATCACTCCTTACGGTATAATATGAAAACCTATACAAATCGGTTAAAATGTTTTTTGTGTTTTTCTTGACAATATGCTTATTCGGTGTTAAAATTAATTCACAATTAATAAAGCTTCTTCACGGGAAATTCGGTGAAAATCCGAAGCAACCGCCATTGCCGTTATCAGCTAAAGCTGTCAGTCGGAATGCCGTGGAAAAGTTTTTTGTATATCACTTTTGGGCAAGTGGAAGAGTGACGCAGTTTTTGTGTATAATACTACCCTGCCCTTTTTCGTTTTTGAAAAAGGGATTTTTTATGGATCTCCTATGAAAATGATTAAGGAAGCTCTTATTAAATCAGAGATTCCTTAAATCTGCCGTTCCCGTTTTTGAGGTTGTTATTTTTGTCCATCAGTCATAAGTTAAGCATCGGCTTACATAACCGGCTTACCGGCTGTTATAACGACAAAGTCAGATTTGAGTTCGTTATGGATACAATAAAAGATTATTTGGAGCTATAAATTTATGGAAATCGGTTTTAAGGCTCTTCACCCCGTTTCTGCCTTTTTGTTTTTTGTCTTTTCTTTTTTGGTAACTTTATGTTTTTCTCATCCGCTTATTATCGTGACAAGCCTTTTATGCGCTCTTATCTATGACATAAAACTTCACGGCAAAAAGAGCGCAAAAAGCTTTTTCCTTTTCATTCTTCCGCTTATTATCCTTATAACCGCTTTTAATTTTTTTATAAGTCACTACGGTGTAACAACTCTTTATGAATTTCAAAGCGGCAACAGACTGACCCTTGAATCGCTTGTTTACGGTCTTGTTTTCGGACTGAAGGCTTCGGCTGTTTTCTTATGGCTGAACTGCTTTAATGAAATCATAACCGCCGATAAATTTATTTTTCTTTTCGGTAGGTTTTCACCGAGAACCGCCCTTGTAATTTCAATGATACTAAGGTTCATTCCTCTTTTAAGATCTCAGTCAAAAGAAATTGAAACCTCACGCAAAGGTCTTGGTATTGATTCAAAAACGGGAAAATTATTCGAGCGGCTTTCAAATTCGATCCACAGCATTTCAATTCTTATCACTTGGATTCTTGAAAGCGCGATTGATACTTCAGACTCAATGTCGGCAAGAGGTTACGGACTTAAAGGCAGAACGTCATATAATAAATACATTTTCACCTTTTCGGACGGCCTGTTTTCCGCTTCGGCTATTTTGATTCCTGCGTGTCTTTTTCTGTTTCGCCATAATTTCTATGCCGTATACAACCCGGTAATTGAAATTACTCCGCCGTCCGTTTTTGGCTTTATTGTTTTCGCCGTTTTTTTAATATACAGCATTTTACCGTTCGTTTATGATTTATGGGAGGAAAGACTATGGTCGACATCAAGGTTGAAAATTTAAGCTTTACCTACCCGGGCGGCAAAAAAGCGCTGAAAGATATAAATTTTGAAATACAGTCGGGCCGGTTCGTCGTCCTTTGCGGTGAAAGCGCAAGCGGAAAAACCACTCTTCTTCGTATGCTCAAAAAAGAGCTTTCACCTCTCGGTAAAACCGAGGGAAATGTTTTTCTGTTTGAAAAGGAAAGAAAAGACCTTACACTTCGCGAATCTGCGGAAAAAATCGGTTTTCTTCTTCAAAATCCGGAGTTTCAGCTTGTTACCCATTCGGTTCAAAGCGAAATCGCTTTCGGACTTGAGAATCTCGGTCTTGAAAGCGGTGAAATACATCTTCGGCTTGCAGAAATTGCCTCTTATTTTTCGCTTTCAAATATTATGGATAAAAAAATTTCCGAGCTGTCCGGGGGTCAAAAACAGCTTGTATGTCTTGCGGCAGTTGCGGCAATGCACCCGTCAGTTTTAATTCTTGACGAACCGACTTCCCGGCTTGATCCGATGACCTCCGAGCTTTTTGTTGAAACGGTTTTCCGCCTTTGCAGGGAGAACGGCATTACCGTAATTATTTCCGAACACCGACTCGAAAATCTTATTGCAAAGGCCGACCGTGTTATCGTGCTTGAAGACGGAAAAATCATCTGCGACAAGCCGCCGCAAAAAATTTCAAAAGAGATATTTTCAAAAAGTGAATTTGTAAAAGCTTCAATGCCGGTTTCAATGAGGCTTCATGCCGCTTTAAAGCTTGACGGTGATGCTCCTCTTACCGTTTCGCAAGGGCGTCTGATGCTTTCAAAATTATTTTTTGATAAAAAACCGACAAAGCAGCTTAATTTAAAAGAAGAAGTAAATCAAAACGAATCGGCTGTAAAAATGCGGAACGTGGCTTTCGCATATGACAAAAGCGGTTATGTCCTCAAATCGTTGAATCTTGACGTAAAAAAAGGTTCGTTTTTTGCAATACTCGGAGAAAACGCAGTCGGAAAATCAACTGTGATGAAGCTGATGTGCGGACTTATCGAATGTAAAAAAGGTACAATTGAGCTTTTCGGTAAGAACATAAAAAAATATTCTTCAACCGAACTTTATCGCTATACAACAGCATATCTTTCGCAAAATTGCGAAAATCTTTTTGCCGGTCCGACAATAAGGGAAGACTTTGAAAATCTTCTTAAAAGCGAAAAGCTTTCGAGTCAGGAAAGAAATGAACGAATCTCTTTTGTCAGCGAATTTTTTGAAATAAAAAATCTCCTGTCAAGTCATCCTTATGACGTAAGCGGAGGCGAGCTGCAAAGGGCGGCTATCGCTATGACGATGCTCAGACCGCTGAAGCTTCTTCTTCTTGACGAGCCCACAAAAGCTATGGACAACCTTTTCAAAAAGCAGTTTGCACAAAAAATTAGAGAATTGTGCGAAAGCGGCGTTACCGTCGTCATTGTTTCACATGACATAGAATTTTGCGCAAAATACTGTGACGAATGTGCGCTTATTTTTGACGGTGTTTGCAGTGTTCAGAAAAGCGTTCATAAATTTTTTTCAAACAACTTTTTTTACACGACAGCCGCAAACAAAATTTCAAGACATATTTTCAACGGTGCAATTACGGAAAGCGAGGTGCTCGCTCTTTGCAGGGACAATCAGCCAAAACAAAAGCTTTAACCTTTTTGACCTTTCTTGTTATTGTTCCGCTATCGGTTTTTGTTTTTATAAAATTTTTTTCTTCAAAAAACTATCTTGCCTGTGCAATGCTTATTATTATTCTTTCTCTTGTTCCTTTTTTTGCTTGGTTTGAGAAAAGAAAAATTAAAACAAGTGAAATTGTAACGGTGGCAATGATGATTGCCGTTTCAATAGCAGGAAGAGCTGCCTTTGTTTTTATTCCTCAGGTAAAACCGATGTGCGCTCTTGTCATCGTTTCGGCAATTGCCTTCGGCCCGAACGTAGGTTTCATCACGGGAGCAATTTCAATCTTCGTCTCCAACTTCATTTTCGGTCAGGGTATTTTTACGCCGCCTCAAATGCTTGGCATGGGACTTGTCGGATTTTTAAGCGCAATTGTTTTTTATGAAAAGAAGTATGCGGCTAACCGTATTCTTGTCAGCATTGTCGGAGGACTGCTGTGTTTTTTGGTTTACGGTCTGATTGTTGACTCATGTAATGTAATACTGTTGGGAAATTATTCCCCAAAGGCTGTTCTTGCGGTTTACGGTTCGGGACTTTCGTTTAACCTTATTCATGCGGGAACAACGGCTTTGGTTCTCTTTTTTATAAACAAACCGATGAACGATAAATTTTCAAGACTTCGTATAAAATATGGTATATTTTCTTCAAAAAAATTAAGGTAGGTAAAGACTTATGAAAAAAACAAAATTAATTTTTATTTATGCTCTCGTACTGTTCATTCTCTGCTCCTGCGGCCACGCACCGTCACAAGACATAACCGAGTCAGCAACACTATCATCTTCGCAGACTTCTTCCTCGGCAAAAGAATCCGAAAACCTCTTAACAAATGAATCGGCGACACAAAATAAGATAACTTCAAAAAACACAACCGACCCTCAAAGCGCAGAAGGTTATTGTTTTGTCACGATTGATATAAGAAACATAAAAAATAATATAAACATTCTCAAAAGTGAGAAAAAACCTTTTGTTACTTCGGACGGATACATACTCAAAGAAACAAAGGTTAAAATTTCAGACGGCGATACGGCTCTCGATATTTTGAAAAAAGCCTGCAAAGAAAACAAATGTACCGATAACTGCAAATACTGCGAAAACGGCATACAGCTTGAGTCAACCTATACTGCGGACTATGATTCATATTATATTGAGGGTATTCACCAGATTTATGGAATGGATTGCGGAAGTATGTCCGGCTGGATGTTCAGCGTTAACGGTACTCTTTCAAACGAGGCAGTAAGTGACTGCACCGTAAAAAGCGGCGACAGAATAGATTTTGCCTATAGCTGCAATATGGGAGCGGATATTGGGTAAATATATAAATAAGTCGGTATCGCAAATTAAGGAAGCACTGATTAATTCAGGGTGTCCTAATTGGCGAGGAAATTTTTCGTCAGTTTGTTCAAAAATTTGAGGCAATACTTTGTGTATTAACGAGAATTTTTGGGCTAAATGACGGAATAATTTACCGTCAAGTAGGGCAGCTTGTATTAATCAGTGATTCCCTAATTCTTTGAATAGGTTTCGATAGATTGACGAGACTTTAGTTGATTATAATAAAGTTTGTGCAAATTATCGGCTTTGACTGCCGTCGGCGAACTTTTCTTTTGAAAGAAAAGTTCCAAAAGAAACATTGCTGACGTACGGCTGCGCT
>CANQLQ010000078.1 GCA_947624755.1 uncultured Clostridia bacterium
CGTTATTATGCCCATGCTTTACGAAGGCAGACAGCACAGACGTACAGCCAGAGAATCACTTGACTGCGCTCTCGCCCTTCAGGAGCTTGAAAACCTCGGTGTTTCAAATATAATCACCTTTGACGCTCACGACCCGAGAGTTCAAAACGCTATCAGAATCGGCTTTGAAAGCGTTTCACCTACTTATCAAATGATAAAAGCGCTTGCCAAAAATGTTGACAATGATATTAAATTTACCGCGGATAAAACAATGATTATTTCTCCCGACGAAGGCAGTATGAGCCGATGCATTTATTATTCACACGTTCTCGGAATTCAGCTCGGTATGTTTTATAAGAGAAGAGATTATTCAAAAGTAATTAACGGAAGCAATCCCATCATTGCTCACGAATTTCTCGGCTCAAATATTGAAGGCAAAGATGTTATTGTTGTTGACGATATGATTTCAAGCGGCGCAAGTATGCTTGACGTTTGCAAACAGCTCAAGAACCTTAACGCAAACCGTATTTTCATCTTTTCTTCGTTTGGCCTTTTCACTTCGGGTCTTGAAATTTTTGACAAGGCTTATGAAGAAGGTATTTTTAATCAGATCTTTACAACAAACCTTATTTACAATCCCCCTAAGCTTCTCAAGCGTGATTGGTATACTCTTGTCGATATGTCGAAATATTGCGCTTTCATTATTGATACTCTCAATCATGACGAATCGGTAAGCAAATTCCTTGACCCGGAAAATAAGATTCACAGTTACATTGAGCAGTATAATCTTCAGTAAATTTAAAAATTTATATAAGGAATCACCGATTAATACAAGATGTCCTGCTTGTATTAATCGGTGATTCCTTATGCTTTAAGCGTGATTTAATCAGAGCTTTCTTAGATTTTTCACAGCATAATAAAGATACTCCCAAATTATTGACAAAGTGTTTTCGCGGGCGATTTCCTAATTTCTGCTTACGTTATGAATGCTTGGCCTCGCAAGTTTTTTTATCAAAAAAACGAGACTCACAAAAAGTATGAATCTCGTTTCAGCGTGTAGAAAAAGTATGTGTCGCTTGGCAATATGCACAAAATGAGTAAAATTTCGCAGCCTGCTATCTGCGATAGGGGCTCCGCCCCTTAACCCCTGACCCTTTTGTCTGCTTCGCAGACATTTCCCCTGACAGGGGAATTACCTTTTAAAAAAGCGGGCGAAAACTTTTATATCGCCAAACATTTTATTGACAGACTGAAACGAGACTCACAAAAAGTGTGAATCTCGTTTTTTCTTATTTTTTTTTAAGCCCATATTATTTCACTGCTTTGAAAGGAACGAAACAGTATGCGCCGTTTGCGACAGTCTCAACCGGATTTAATTACCACCAATTGAAATTTTTTCAGAAAGCATTTTTATAACAAGGATAAACCATCTGATTATCGACTTAATAAAGGACATTAATCGCCCATCTTTTGTAGCCGGTTTGTCATCTTCAATATCTGCATTCCAGAAATATGTATCGCAATTTTCTTCGGTCATTGTTGACATTACTTTGGTATCATTGTCATACACCATAAACTGACCGATATCAAAATCATCAACGGTCAACTGTTTGTCAGATGTAATTACCGAATACAAAAGTCTGCATTCAGCCGTTGTCCAATTTGAATGAGATGAGCCTTTTGTAAACCATGTATAGTCCGGGAAAAGACAGGTTGATGCGTCAATCTGTTTATCGGGTGAAATATATTTTTCTTTACCCTCTTTGACTCTATTTGCGATATATTTATCGCTCAGTGTTCCGTAAACTGTTGATGTTGTTGCGCCGAACGATGAACAGGTTACAGAAGCAAACTGATCACCGATAACATCGCCTGATTCAATAATAGGCATAATCTGGTAACCATATTTTGAAATAATGCAAAGGTTTGCACCGCCGTCAACAACTGACTGCAAAATTTGAGGAATTTTTTGACGGACTTTTGTGTTATAGTTTTCTATTTTTTCAATAAGACCTGCGTATTCAGTACGTTTTTTGCTTCCTTCTTCACCGAAAACATATTTAATTGCCGTCTCATAATTTTCACTCTTAACGCCTGCCCAGTATGACGGCCATGTATAGAAGGTTGAAAGAGCGAGAGCCGAGGTAACGCCTTCAACAACAGTGTAGTAGATAGTGTCTTTTACAACGCCTGTAAGCTCGTCAATAACTCCGCTTTTAGTAAGAAGGTCAATAGTTGCAACTACAAAATCGTCTATGTCAAATTGACCAAGAGCTTTGCTGTCTGCGATAAATCTGTTAATAGCGTTTCCGTCAATTTTGAATTTTCCGCTGATTGGCTCGCTCATAGATTCTGCACCGCCAACAGTGCTGCCGTCAAAGCCGATACCCTGAATATCATCAACGCCGTATTTTGCAACATAAGCCATTGTAACTTCAGTACCAAGGCAGCTGCTTAAAATTGCAACCTTGTCTGAACCTGTTACTGCTTTGATACCCTGAACATATTCGTGAAGACTGTCTGCGTTTTCAAGCGGATCAAGTCTCCAGTCATACCAGAACCAGTAGTCGTTATATTCATAATAACCTTTGCTAAGCTTTTTATCTGTTTTAAGACAGTTATTCATATAATTTTTGCGTTCATTTGAAATGCCCGAACCGTTAGAAGCATCACCGTTATTGTCAAGACATGATGAAGCGAAAAGTTCACCGATTTCTTTTTGAAGAGCATCATAATACTTTTCATAATTTCCGGTGATAAGTCCGTCAATAAGGAACGGCTGAAGAACATTTGCTACTGATTCATAAAGGTTTCCGTCTTCATTGTCTATTGAGGTCACTTCACTAAGAAGGTTTGAGAAGCTGAAAACTTTGTTGTTGTCAGCATCATACAAAGCGTCGCCGTCACCGGAAATACGAATTACCGGAACCTGATTTCTGATATCATAGAACGATACCTTTGCAGAAGCCGGCAAAACAAGTGAGAACACCATGATAAGAGCCAACAGTACAGAAATTGCTTTTTTCATTTTTAACACCTTTTATACAGAAACCGATAAACAAAAATGTTTCGTCGGTATATCTGTATTAATCCTTTCCCGAAAATTTGTTTACTGATTATACATAATTGTGATTCTATTTTAACACATCATTATACTTTTTGCAATAATATTTCTAAATTATTTTTAAAAAAATTACCGCCCAACGTAAATAAGGCGGTTTATAAAATAAAATTGAATTTATAGTTCCGGCATAAGCGCAATACTAAACGCTATCATAAATTGACCGGCATAGTAAGTCACATGGTTTAGGACAAAATTCGCCGGTGTATTCTTACCCTCACCAAAATACATCGGTGATAATATAAGGTCGGAAATTACAAACAGAACCGCACCGACAGCATAAACGATAAATGCCGTATAGCCGGTTTTAATCGCAGCTTCAACCGATGCTGCCGCCATTGCCGCAAGGATAAATCCATAAACGGTTACGATAACTTTAAACTTTCCGAAATTCTGTTTCATCGGCTTTTCAAGTAAAAGGTTACCTGCGCCTACCAAAACTCCGGCAATAACAGGAATAAGCATATCCTTTACTCCCATACCGCTTGCAAGCAGAATTGCCGGAATGTAGAAAAGATGTCCGATGCCGAACGAAACAAAACCGGCGTTGAGATACATTGTCATATCTTTGGGATATACCCATTTCTGGTCAAGGTAGATATCACCGAGCATACCGAAAACAAGCCCTATCACAATAAGAATACCGTATTTCCACTGTGTAGGATTGTGGAAAATTCCACAAGCAGCAGTGAGAATAAAGAAAATGCTTGTAATATTTTTGAGAAAAACTCCCGCTACCGATCTCTCGTCTTTGCATTTAATCAAAAATGCGATAAGTGCAGCCGCGCCGAGGGCTATGGGAATATATACCATATTAATCAGACTCCTTTTACTGTTTTATACGCTTATTAAAATTATAAAAGCATTTTATTTTACTGTAAAAATATAAAATTTTGGCAACAATCATTATTGAAAAATGCCTGCATATACTGCGAAGCGGGAGCGCACGCAGGAGTTCGCGAGACATAAAGCTATAAGCCTTTACACTCTCTCCACGGCATAACACTTGTTGTAAACCATAAGCACACAGTAGGGACGACCACACGAGAGCGTCCCTACGAGATTTAAAAATAAATTAATTTGCAGCAGTTAATTAAATTTGCAGCAGTTAATTATTTATGCTTCTTCAATTGCAATTCCTCTTTCTTTTCTCATTACCGAAAGTTCAGCGGTGATCTTAGCTTTCTTTTCGCCTACGATGTCATAGAAGAACAACGGTATTGCACAAAGAAGAAGGCTGATACCCGGAACTATCGTAACAAGAGAGAACATTGCGAAATTTTGTGAAGTTGTAAGGTTTCTTGCAATGTTGACAACAGCTTCACCGCTGCCCGCATTAAGCTTGTTGACGTCTATATGAACAACTATGTACATGGCAATAATGGCGACAGTAGCAAATGCGTTGCCGAGCTTGTTAACAAATGACTGACATGCCGAACCGAGACCGTTATCTCTGCGCCCTGTTTTCCATTCCATATAGTCAAGGCAGTCAAAGACCATAGCGCCCGAAACAACATTTATAACGCCAAGGGGAATACTTGAAATTATCATAAACGGAATGCAGATAAAAAGGTTGTGAGTGAACCAGCCGACAAGAAGCGAAACAATACTTGAACCGAAACCGACAAGGCAGGACACTATCATAAGAGATCTGTATTCAAACTTTTTGAAAAGCCTCGGCATAAGAAGCATAGAGCCGAACATACCGACAGCGGCGCAAATCTGAATTACAAGCTGAACGGACGAAATGTTTTTGTTGAGCTGTTCGAGAGTTGCTGTCTCAGGGTCAATACCCATATAGAAGCCCGCGTATCTTGCAACGTGAGGTGCGGCGGCTTGAAGCATATATCTTCCAAAGCTCAAAATACCTGAAATTACAACGAGCATGAGCGGTTTGCAATGGAAAATTCTGCTAAGCGTCGATTGCTCTCCCTTGGCTCTTTTTTGAGCGTTGGGTATATCAATTCTTTCCTTGATTTTGCCCGATGACAGCGCGAACAGCGGCATTCCGATAACTGACATTGAAATTGCCATAATTGCATATTTGAGAACATCGGCATTTTCACTTTTTGCAAGGAAGAAGCCGACAATGATCGGAAGCGCAACAGTTACCGCCGAGCCTACGCCGCCGACAGTACGGCCATAGGAAATGATGTTTCCGCGTTCTTTTGGATTGGGGGTCATAAGGTTCGGCATACTCCAAAACGGAACGTCACTTGACGTGTATACCATACCCCAAATAACATAGATAAGACCGACATAAATGTAAAGACCTGTGGTTTTGTTTGAAAGGTCAAAACCGATAGGCGGAATGAACATAAGTATTGTAAGCACTGCAATCGGAATTGCGGTAACAATCGGGTACGGTTTAAGTCTGCCCCACTTTGTTTTGTGGCGGTCA
Organism: uncultured Clostridia bacterium; assembly: GCA_947624755.1. GTDB lineage: Bacteria > Bacillota > Clostridia > Oscillospirales > Acutalibacteraceae > UBA6857. The sequence continues at coordinate 5,502 of CANQLQ010000078.1, forward strand.
ACTATCATACCCATCATTGGGTCATTCACCGCGTCCCAAACACGGGCAAGCAGCATAAGCAAAATTACAAACATTGCGTTAAGGCCGAGAACATTCATATAATAGTCCGTTATGTAACTTGACATACAGCTATACACAAGACCCTGGCCTAAAGCGGCGACGGCATAAATTACCGACTCGCTTTTTTGAACATACTTTTTTTCTTCCATAAAATCCTCCTCTTTATTGCGCTGTAGCTACCTTTCCATGTTATCGGACTGAACAAAACAAACATTGGGAAATATTCAAGTCTTCCGGCAAGCATATCAAAAATCATAACAATTTTCGACATATCAGAAAACATACTGTAATTTCCCGCCGGACCTACAAGTTCAAGTCCGGGACCGATGTTGTTCATAGTAGCCGCAACTGCGGTTATTGAAGTTGTCATATCAAAGCCGTCAAAGCTTAAAATGAAGACCGACACGGCAAAAACAATCATACTGAGCACAAAAAACGATGTTGTACCTTTCAGAACGCTATGGTCAACACGCTTTTTGTCAAGCTTTACAACATTAACACTTCTCGGGTGTACAACCGATGCAATTTCACGAATCGAGCTTTTGACGAGAAGAATAAGTCTTGAAACCTTCATTCCGCCGCCCGTACTTCCCGCACTTGCGCCAATGAACATAAGCACGAATAAAATATATTTTGATAACTGAGGCCATGTATTGAAATCAGCCGTTGCAAAGCCGGTAGTTGAAATAACAGACGCAACCGAAAACGCAGAATGATGAAATGCTTCAAAGGTATTTCCGCCATATATCGCATTTCTTATATTGAGAGTTATGCAGGCAACCGAAAAGGCAATAATTCCGATATACCAAATAAGCTCCTCGCTTCTAAGCGCATCTTTGAATTTTTTAAGAAGCAAAAGATAATATACATTGAAATTGACACCGAAGAGTATCATAAAAACGGTAACTACGCCTTGAAGATAATAGCTTTGATAAAAAGCCATACTTGCATTTCTTATTGCGAAACCGCCCGTACCTGCCGTTGCGAAGGCGGTTGTTATCGAATCGAAAATCGGCATTCCGCCAATGCCTAAGAGAACGCCTTCAAGAACAGTCAAAGCGGTATAAATTGCATAAAGAATGAAAGCCGTCTGTCTGACCTTAGGAACAATTTTCCCGACCGACGGACCGGGGCTTTCCGCTTTCATAAGCTGCATTGTATGTCCGCCGGCAAGCGGAACTATGGCGATAAGAAAAACAAGAACGCCCATACCGCCTATCCAGTGGGTAAAGCTTCGCCAGAAAAGCGCAGTTCTTGAAAGAGCTTCAATGTTGGTAAGTATGCTTGCGCCGGTCGTTGAAAAACCTGACGCGGTTTCAAAAACGGCGTCGATATATGAAGGAATTTCACCGGAAATATAAAACGGCGAAGCGCCTACAAGACTTAAAACTATCCAGCTTAAGGCAACGGTAACAAAGCCTTCTTTGGCATAAAAGACATTCCTTGACGGCTTTTTGTGCGTAAGAAAAAGACCTATGGCAAACGTAACAAGCGCCACAAGGATATAATACTTCCATTGCGTTTCACCGTAGAAGATGCCGACAGCACATGGAAGTAAGAGGCAGGCCGCAGTTATGTTGAATATCCAGCCCATCAAATACAAAATCATTCTGTAATTCATTATCGTTTGTCACAGAATCAATATAAAACGAAAGACTCTGTCCCCTCTTTTATTCAAGTATATCTTTAAGATCATTAAGATTTTTATTTTTTGTTACGACCACAACCGTGTCACCGACCATTATTTCGTCCTGTCCGCCGGGTATAATGATTTTCCCTGCCCGGCTTATACAGCAAAGCAGATTATTCTTTTTAAGCCTGAGCTTATAAAGCGGAATATTGGTAGCATCGCTTTGGGCGCGTACGTTAAATTCAATTGCCTGCGCCTTTGAATCAACTATATTATAATATGAGCGCACGTTGCTTCCGTTGATGTTTTCAAGCGCCCTTACATAGCTTATTATCATTTCTGCGGTTATATTTTTCGGATAAACAACAGAGCCTACCGAAAGACGGTCAATAATTCCTTCAAAGTTAAGCTTATTTATTTTTGTAACGGTCTTGATATTGAAATTTGCGTTTATAAAAAGAGAAAGCATAATGTTTTCTTCGTCAATATCGGTTATTGAAGCAAAGCCGTCGGCCTGCTCAATATTTTCTTCGTTAAGAAGCCTTCTGTCGCTTCCGTCACCGTTGATAACAACAACATTTCTCGGAAGAACCGAATTAAGAAATTCACAGCGTTCGCTGTTTTTTTCAATTATCTTGACCTTAAAACCATATTCGCAAAGCTTGCGGGTAAGATAGTAGGAGATCTTGCCGCCGCCAACAATCACAATAGATCTGAGATGTTCGCTTTCAATGCCGGCTTTTTTAAAGAAGGTCGAGGCGTCTTTTTTTGTTGTGACAAATGATATTTTATCCCCTGCTCTAAGATAGGTTTCGCCGGACGGAATTATAACTTCATTGTTTCTTTCTATCGCACAAATAAGAATTTTGCCGGACAGTTTTCCGACTGCATCTTTTATCTGCATATCAATAAACGGAGAATTTTGCGGAAGAGATGTCGTAAGAAGTTCAACCTTCCCGTCAGCAAAAGTGCTTACCTCAATTGCGGAAGGAATAGAAAACAGTCTCGCCATTTCGTTAGCCGCTTCAAGCTCAGGATTGATTATCATTGAAATTCCGAGTTTTTCTTTGATAAATGAGCTTTCCGTAATAAAATCCGGATTCCTTACTCTTGCAATCGTTCTGCATGACGACGATTTTTTTGCTATCAAACAGCAAAGAAGATTAAGCTCATCGGAATTGGTTACAGCAATAAATAAATCCGCATAGGCAATTCCTGCCTCCTC
>CANQLQ010000079.1 GCA_947624755.1 uncultured Clostridia bacterium
CCAACGAAATGAATGTCAATCTTCGTATTACATCGGGGCCTGCAATTGAAAAACAGGGCGACCTTGCCGCTCTTCTTACCAATCTCAGCGAAGGCGACGTGCTTTTCATTGACGAAATTCACCGCCTTAACCGCAGTGTAGAAGAAATCCTTTACCCCGCAATGGAGGACAACGCCCTTGATATTATTATCGGCAAAGGTCCTTCCGCGCGTTCGATCCGACTCGATCTTCCGAAGTTTACTCTTGTCGGCGCAACTACAAGAGCAGGCCAGCTTTCAGCTCCGCTTCGTGACCGCTTCGGCGTTGTTTTAAGGCTTGAACTGTATACTCCGGAAGAACTTGCGCTCATAGTAACGAGAAGCGCGGGAATACTCGGAATTGAAATTAATAAATACGGCGCGCTTGAAATTGCCGCAAGGTCAAGAGGTACGCCGCGAATAGCAAATCGGCTTCTTAAAAGAGCAAGAGACTTTGCCGAAATTCTCGGTGACGGTATAATTACCGAAGAAACCGCAAACCTTGCCCTTAACAGAATGGAAATTGACCATCTCGGTCTTGACCTTATTGACAGACGGCTTCTTACAACAATGATAAAAAATTATAACGGCGGTCCCGTGGGACTTGAGACGATAGCTGCCGCAATAGGAGAAGAGGCTGTTACTATAGAGGACGTTTATGAACCTTATCTTATGCAAATCGGTTTTCTTTCAAGAACACCGAGAGGAAGAACAGTAACGCCGGCAGCATATGAGCATTTGGGTCTTGCTATGCCCGGTCAGCAAAAAATTTTTTAAGGAGAATTGGTATGGGCAGATTGTTCGGAACAGACGGCGCAAGAGGTGTTGCAAATACAGAAATTTCCTGTGAACTTGCAATGAAGATAGGTCAGGCGACCGCAATGGTATTGACAGATGTAAGCGGAAAGAAGCCGAAGGTACTTATCGGTATGGATACAAGAATTTCCGGTAAAATGCTTGAAGCCGCAATTGCCTGCGGACTTTGCTCGGTAGGCGCCGATGTTATGACCCTCGGTGTTGTGCCGACTCCGGCCGTGGCTTTCCTTGTCAAAGAATACGGCTACGATGCGGCGGTTATGATTTCAGCTTCGCATAACCCCTGCGAATATAACGGAATCAAGATTTTCAAAGCTGACGGATATAAGCTTCCCGATGAGATTGAAGAACAGATAGAAAGCATCATACTCGATGAAACTCAGTATCCTCCGAAGAAAGTAGGCGGTGAAGTCGGCAGAATTTCAGAAAGCGAAAATGATGTAAACGACTATATAAATCACCTTAAATCGACCGTAGACACCGATTTTGACGGTATGGAGATCGCTGTTGACTGTGCTAACGGTTCATCTTCTGTTTCGGCACAAAAGCTTTTTTCAGACCTTAAAGCAAAATGTCATATTCTTTCCGCCGAGCCTGACGGTGTTAATATAAACGATAACTGCGGTTCGACCCACATCGAAAATCTTCAAAGGTATGTTGTAGAAAACGGTCTTATGGCAGGCTTTGCTTTTGACGGCGATGCGGACAGAATGCTTGCCGTTGACGAAAACGGAGAGCTTGTTGACGGCGATAAAATAATAGCAATTTGTTCAAAGTATATGAAGAAAAACGGCACGCTCAAAAAAAATACGGCTGTTGTAACCGTTATGACAAATATGGGCTTTTACAAATTCTGCGCCGAAAACGGTATTAAATGTGAAAAGACCAAGGTCGGCGACAGATATGTTCTTGAAAAAATGCTCGAAGAAGGCTACAGTATAGGCGGCGAACAGTCAGGTCACGTTATTTTCCTTGACTATGCGACTACCGGTGACGGTCAGCTTACCGCTTTGCAGGTGCTTTCGATTATGAAGAAAACCGGCAAAAAGCTTTCCGAGCTTGCCCGCTGTATGAATATTTATCCGCAGACAATGATAAATGTCCGTGTTTCAAATATGGGTAAAGCCCGTTTTTCAGATGATGAAGAAATCAAAAATGCAGTCAGACAGGCTGAAAAACAGCTCGGAAATACAGGCAGAGTGCTTGTGCGTGTTTCCGGAACAGAACCGCTTGTAAGAGTAATGCTTGAAGGCGAGGACCGAAAACAAATTGAAACACTTGCCGCCGAAATTGCAGAGGTTATCAAGGAGCAGCTTTTGTAAGCGGCAAGGCGCACCGAATTAAGGAAGCTTTGATTAAGCCTTATGCGTGATTTAATCAGAGATTCCTTAACTATATTTCGCTAAAATATAATGAAAGCAGACAATACGGTTTAAACTTTGAATATCCGTACTCGAATAATAAGATGAGAAAGACAGAAAATTGGAAAGATTATGAACTTATAGACTGCTCGGACGGTGAACGTCTTGAAAAGTGGGGAGATATTGTTCTTGTAAGACCCGACCCACAGGTAATATGGAAAACGCCGAAAAATAACCCCCTTTGGTATAAGGCAAACGGCTATTACCACCGCTCAAAATCGGGCGGCGGTTCGTGGGAAATCAGAGGCAAAATGCCGCCGTCATGGACTGTTTCCTATGGTGATCTGAGCTTTGGCATCAAGACAATGGGCTTTAAGCACACCGGGCTTTTTCCCGAGCAGGCAGTCAATTGGGATTTTACAAGAAAAATCATAAGGAACGCCGGACGCCGGGTGAAAGTCCTCAACCTTTTTGCCTATACCGGCGGTGCAACGGTAGCCTGTCTCAAAGAAGACGCAAGCGTTGTTCACGTCGACGCTTCAAAAGGAATGGTAGGCTGGGCAAAGGAAAACGCGGTTTTTTCCGGTGTTTCCGACAAGAATGTACGCTGGATAGTTGACGACTGCGTAAAATTTGTTCAAAGGGAAATCCGCCGCGGCAATAAATATGACATTATAATAATGGATCCGCCGTCTTACGGAAGAGGACCCGGCGGAGAAATATGGAAGCTTGAAGACGAAGTATATAACTTTGTTGAGCTTTGCAGTAATCTTCTTTATGAGGATTCTCTTATGATGCTTATTAACTCCTATACAACAGGCCTTTCCGCTTCGGTTATGGGGTATATTTTGGGCTTGCTTGTCAAACCGAAATTCGGCGGTGAAGTTACCTCCTGCGAAATCGGACTTCCCGTTACAGAATCGAAAATGGTGCTCCCGTGCGGAGCGTCCGCAATTTGGACAAAGTAATTTTTACGGAGCAATAAAATGGATAACTATATTGATTTTCAAAATGTAACCTTTGCCTATCTCAATGAGGACGAGGAGCAGTCCTCGGCAAAGAATGTTATTGAAAATTTCAATTTAAAAATAAAAAAAGGCGACTTTGTTGCTGTTCTCGGACATAACGGCTGTGGAAAGTCAACCGTAGCAAAGCTTTGTAATGCTATTGAAATTCCTCAAAAAGGTAAAGTTTATGTTGACGGACTTGATACGTCGGACGGGGACAAGCTTTATGATATAAGGCAAAAGGTCGGTATGGTCTTTCAAAACCCGGATAATCAGATAGTAGCGACAATTGTCGAGGACGATGTTGCGTTCGGTCCGGAAAATCTCGGCATTGAACCGAAAGAAATCCGAAAAAGGGTAGACGAAGCGCTTAAAAGCGTAAGTATGTATGATTTTCGCTTTTTTGAACCGCATAAGCTTTCCGGCGGTCAGAAACAAAGAGTAGCTATTGCGGGTATTATTGCAATGAAGCCCGAATGTATTGTGCTTGACGAGTCAACGGCAATGCTTGACCCGAGGGGCAGAAAAGAGGTTATGAATACCGTCAAAATGCTGAACGAAGAGTTTGGCATAACAATTATTTTCATCACTCATTACATGGACGAAGCGGTGAAAGCAAACCGTGTTATTGTTATGGAAAACGGGAAAATTGTTCTTGACGGCACGCCGAAGAAGGTTTTCGGTGAAGTTGATATTCTCAAAAAAGCGGGTCTTGACGTTCCCGAGGCTACCGAACTTTCGCTTGAACTTAAAAAAAGCGGCGTCGGCCTTCCCGATAATATACTGTCGATGGAAGAGCTTTTTAAGGCTTTGGAAAGTCTTATTTAAAGAAAAATGAAAGGTAACGAAGCAGTTATCTGTTTCGTGTGGCATAAAATTGAGTGTTGTTCTTGAAACAAGGGATTTAAGTTATATTTATTCAAAGGGCACAGCGTATGAGGTTGCCGCAATTGAAAATATAAATCTTAAAATTGAAAAAGGCGAGCTTGTCGGCGTAATAGGCCACACAGGCTCAGGCAAAAGCACCCTTATTGAACATTTTAACGGTATATTAAATCCGACAAAAGGCACGGTTCTTTTGGACGGAAAAGATATCTGGGAAGACAAAACCAAAATCAGAAATGTAAGGTTCAAAGTCGGTGTCTGCTTTCAGTATCCCGAATATCAGCTTTTTGAAGAGACCGTATATAAAGACATCGCTTTCGGACCCAGGAATATGAAAATGTCGGAAGATGAAATTGATAAGACCATAAAAAAGGTCATAAAATTCGTCGGTCTGAATGAAAGCTATCTTGACAAATCGCCGTTTGATTTGTCGGGAGGAGAAAAAAGGAGAGTCGCTATAGCCGGCGTTATGGCTATGAATCCCGAAGTGCTGGTACTTGATGAGCCGAGCGCGGGTCTTGACCCGAGAGGCAGAAATATGATCCTCAGTCTCATAAAGAACTATCAAAAAGAAACGGGCTGTACGGTAATTGTCGTTTCTCACAGTATGGAAGATATTTCAAAAATATCTGACAAAATCATCGTAATGAATAAGTCTAAGCTTGCTTTTTATGATACGGTAAAAAATGTCTTTTCCCATGCCGAGGAGCTTTCCGAAATGGGACTGAATATCCCCGAAATTACGAAGCTTTTCCTTATGTTCAAAGAAAAGGGCTTCGACGTTAAAACGGATATATTTACAATTGAAGAAGCTAAAAATGAACTTTTGAAGCTTCTTGGAAAGGGAGGCTTGCAATGTTCAGGGACATAACTATAGGGCAGTATTACAAAGCGGACTCATTTGTTCACAAGCTTGACCCAAGAATAAAAATACTGCTTACCCTTTGGTTTATTGTAATAATTTTCATCTGCAAAACCTTTTTTTCGCTTGCGCTTATGATTTTGCTCGTTACGGTTTCAATTGCTTTTTCAAAGGTTCCGTTCAAGATGTTTTTAAAAAGCTTGAAGCCGATTATACCCATAATTATTTTTACCTGCATTATCAATATGCTTTACATAAAAAACGGCGATGTGCTTTTGGAATTTTGGAAAATAAAAATCACAAGCGAAGGGTTGAATACGGCTTTATTCATGACAATAAGAATTATAACCCTTATTGTTTGCAGTTCGATTTTGACCTATACAACGGTTCCGACAATGCTGACCGATGCGATTGAAAGACTTCTGTCGCCGCTAAAGGTGTTCCATATTGAAGTGCATACTCTTGCTATGATGATGACTCTTGCGCTTCGTTTCATTCCGACTCTCATTGAAGAAATTGAAAGAATAACCAATGCTCAAAAGGCAAGGGGAGCGAACTTTGAAAGCGGAAAGCTTATCCAAAAAATCAAGGCTATGATTCCGGTTCTTATTCCGCTTTTTGTTTCGGCTTTTTCGAGAGCGTACGAGCTTGCCTTTGCAATGAGCTGCCGATGCTATCGCGGCGGTGAAGGAAGAACAAGAATGAAACAGATGAAGCTTTCATACAAGGATCTCATTGCTGTTTTTGTTTTTGTTTTGACAACGGCAGGAGTTATTCTGTTTAATATCTATCTTAAATCTTTTTCATTTTAACGGAGCAATAATATGCCGAGAAATTTGAAATTAACTTTGAGATATGACGGCAGCGCTTTTCACGGCTGGCAGTTTCAGCCAAATTGTATTACAGTCGAAGAGCAACTAAAAAGAGCCTGCTTTCAAATTCTCAGAGAAGAGGTAAAAATCACGTCCTGTTCCCGAACCGATGCGGGTGTACACGCAAATATGTTTTGCTGTAATTTCAAAACAAACTGTGAAAGGGAAAATTCAAAAATAATTCAGGGGCTGAACGCCGTTCTTCCCGAAAGCGTTGCTGTTTACGGCTGTGATGACGTAAGTAATGACTTTCACGCAAGATACAGCTGCAAAGGCAAAGAATATATTTATAAGATATGGAACGAAAGGCAGAGGAATCCGTTTTACAATAAATATGCCCTGCATTTTCCGAGAATATTAGATGAAGCTATGCTTGATAAAGCTGCAAAAGCTTTTATCGGAGAACACGATTTTGCTTCCTTTTGTTCTTCGGGCAGCAGTGTTCTTTCAACGGTAAGGACGGTTTATGACTTTTCGGTTGAAAGACGGGATAAGCTTGTTGTTTTCAAAGTTTGTGCAAACGGCTTTTTATATAATATGGTTCGTATTATGGCCGGAACTCTTCTTGATATAAACGACGGAAAAATTGCGCCGGACAGTATAAGCGATATTATAAACTCAAAAAAAAGAGAACGGGCGGGTATAACCGCACCGCCCTCCGGCCTTTATCTTAATCGGGTATTTTATGAGGAAGGAGAAATAGAAAGTGGAAAATAAAAGACAAAGTCCAAATCAATATTCTTCACGTCCAAATCAAAACAGTTCAGTTAATACAAAAACGAAAAAGAAAAATTCCCGGTCTTCAAAGGCAAGCATAATGCTTATTATCGGCGTGACGGTAATAATAGTTTTGATAATTTTTGTTTCTTCGACATTATTTTCTCCGTCCGGCGGCAATGTGGGCGAAAATGCTGTTTCGGTATCTTCACAAAAAACCGGATTCCCGCTTTCGTTTCCGGTAGGAATTGATGACGTTAAAGTTACGGATTCATCAATTTACGTCGCAAGCCGAAATTCAGTTACCTGTTATGACCTATCGGGAACGAAAAGCAAGGAAAACATCTTTAACTATGCCTCGCTTGCAATAAAAACAAGCGATGACTATGCAATTATTTATGACAGACAAGGCACAAGCTTTGCTTTAATGAATGTGAGTAAAATAGTCTATGAAGGTAAAAGCAGTGACGGTGAGTATATAAATTCAGCTTTTGTTTGCGATAACGGTAATTTTCTTATTGCCTCAAGGTCATCAAAAGCGGCGGGAATGCTTACATATTACAGTAAGAGCGGGGAAGTGCTTTTCCAATGGCTTTGTGCAAACGATTATATTGTAAATTGTGCCGTATCGGAAAACGGCGACAATATTGTATGTTCCGCGATAAACGCGAAATCGGGCGAAATGTATACAAAGGTTTATTATTTTGACATTGATAAAAGCGAAAATAACAAAGAATATGTTTTTGACTCAGCGGTTTCGATAGACTGCTTCTTTGTAAGCGGCAGGAGTGTTGTCTGTGTTTGTCAAGACAGAAGGATTCTTATAGATTTTTCCAAAGAAAACTATACTCCGATTGAAAAAGAATATACATCTGAAATTCTTAAACAGGCAAGCGATAAAGACGGAAACACTGCGGTAGTCCGGAAAAAAGATGATTCATTTGACAAAAGCTTTCTTTCGGTGTATGATTCTGACAATAACATTTTATATGAATGTGACTTGCCCGATGATATAAAAGACATATGTATTCGCTCGTCAAAAGTATATGTGCTTACCGACGATGCAGTTTACAAAGCAAACAAAACACTTTCAAAATATTCGGAGCTTACGTCGGTCAACAGTTCAATTGTTTCGGGAAAAAGAAAAATATATTGTTATACTTCAGGTATTTTGAATCGGCTCGACTGAGGTTTTAATAAAAAACAATTGTATAAAATCAAACGATGTGATATAATATCTGATAAATCAAAAAACGGTAAAGCTTTGGTAAATACAAAGGCTTCTGCAAATATCGCTTTTTAATAAATTAAGTTATGGAGGTAATTTATGCAGTACATTATTGACATAGCATTGGTTGCGGTTTTCGCTTTAATAGTTGTTGCGTCAACCAAAAAGGGATTTTTCTTAACGCTGTTTGAATTGGGCGCATACCTTGTTTCGGTCATATCTGCAAAGTTAATTTCCGCAAGTACAGCTCCCACGATTTTTGACAGCCTTTTCAGAGATACAATAAAAGAAAGGGTCGTGCAAAGTCTCGGAAGCGCTGCACAGTCGGATTATTCAGCGAAAGCGGCTGAAATTATAAATTCAATACCAAAGCAGTTCGACGGCCTTATGCAGATAATCGGTATTGACAAAGAGCAGATAGCTCGGCAAGTTTCGTCTACAAACCTCAGCGGAGAAAAATTTATCGAAAATATTATGACCAACGTCATATCGCCCGCCGCAACAGCGGTGCTTCGCGTTCTGATATTTATTGTCATTTCGTTTGTGCTTTCGGTTGTTTTGAGAATCGTTGTCAAA
>CANQLQ010000080.1 GCA_947624755.1 uncultured Clostridia bacterium
ACGTCAGCAATGTTTCTTTTGGAACTTTTCTTTCAAAAGAAAAGTTCGCCGACGGCAGTCAAAACCGATAATTTGTATGAATTACAACAAAAAGGAATAAACCTTCCGCAACCATTCCCCTCTCTGCGGCGCCAAAAATTATTGTTCAATTTTTTCCGCTTTTTCAAGCCACAATGCCGCGCTTGCATCGCTTGGCATTCTCCAGTCACCCCTCGGTGAAAGGCAGACGCTGCCGACCTTAACTCCGTCGGGCAGACAGCTTCTCTTAAACTGCTGCGAGAAGAAACGGCGGTAAAAGCTTTTGAGCCATTTGAGAATAGTTTCGCTGTCAAAAGTTCCGTCAAAGGCCGTTTTTGCAAGGTGGAAGATTTTTTCGGGTTCAAAGCCGAAACGAAGCACATAATAAAGGAAAAAATCATGAAGCGCATATGGTCCTACAAGGTCCTCCGTCTGCTGGGATATTTTCCCTTCTGCGTCGGGAGGAAGAAGCTCGGGACTTATCGGTGTGTCGAGAATATCACGAAGGACATCGGTGCTGTTTTCAAAAATATCACCTTCGATAACACTGTCGATCATCCAGCGGACAAGCGTTTTCGGTATGCTTGCGTTGACACCGTACATACTCATATGATCGGCGTTGTATGTGCACCAGCCGAGAGCAAGCTCGCTGAGGTCGCCCGTGCCGACAACAAGACCGCCGACTTTCCCCGCATAGTCCATAAGAACCTGGGTTCTTTCTCTTGCCTGACTGTTTTCATAGGTCAGGTCGTAATTGTCCTTGTTCTGGCCTATATCTTCAAAATGGCGAAGCACAGCTTCTTTGATATTTATTTCTTTATAGGTAACGCCGAGCGTTTTCATAAGCTCAAGGGAATTGTTATAAGTTCTGTCCGATGTTCCGAAGCATGGCATGGTTATTCCGTGAATATCGGTAAGCGGTCGGTTAAGCTTTCGCATCGCCTGGGTACAGACAAGAAGGGCAAGAGTTGAATCAAGACCGCCCGAAACGCCGATAACAGGTTTGCAGTTCGTTTTGGTAAGCCTTTTCGCAAGACCCATGACCTGCATTTCAAAAATCTGCATACATCTTTCCTGCCTGTCCTTTTTTGTCGCGGGAACAAACGGAAGCCTGTTTACAAAATAATTTTCGCCACAGCTCTTTCCAAAGCCGTCCGCGCCGATATTTATACAGCGGCATGGGTGATTTTTGCCGTAAAGAGAGACACTGTCCTTGAAAGACTTGTTTTTCATTCTGTCATGGTTTATCTTGCCAATATCTATGTCCGCGAAAAGACTGTAGTTATTGTCAAGATAATTTTTATTTTCAAATGTTACGATGCCGTTTTCGGCTGCAATGCTGTGACCCGAAAAAACAAGGTCGGTCGTGGATTCGCTTGTGCCGGAGCTTACATAAAGATATGCCGCAAGATTCCTTGCCGACTGTTGGGAAACAAGGTCACGGCGGTAGCTTCGTTTTGAAATCGTCTCGTTGCTTGCCGAAATGTTGACGATTATCTGCGCACCGCCGAGAGCGAGAAATGTGCTTGGCGGAAGCGGAGTCCAAAGATCCTCGCAAATTTCAATACCAAATCTGACGCCGTCACCGAAGGATAAAACGATGTCACTGCCCACAGGAATTTTTTCTTCACCTGTTGAAAAACCGATATCTTTGCCGCTGACCTCTTTTACTAAAAGGTCAGACCCTTCGCAGAACCAGCGTTTTTCATAAAATTCGCCCGTTGTCGGAAGAAATAATTTCGGCACAATTGCGAATACCTTACCGTCAAAAATTACAACGGCGCAGTTATAGAGCTGACCGTATATTTTGACCGGTGAGCCGACAACGATTATTTTTTTTACGTCGGTACTCTTTTTTATAATTTTTTCAAGACCTTTTGCCGCGCCGTCAATAAGGGCTTTTTGGTTGAAAAGATCACCGCATGTATAGCCTGTTACGGCAAGTTCCGGAAAAATAATCAAGTCGGCTTTTGAGTCCTTTGCCTCTTCAATTTTTTCAAGAATTTTTTGCGTGTTATACTCGACATTTCCAACATCAATATCGGGAACACAAAGGCAGGCAGATACAAAATCAAACATATTTCATGCGACACAGACGACTTTTAAGGAAGCTCTGATTAAATCTAATACTCATATTGATTAGCAAATTTTTTGTAAGACAAAGCCAAAAACGCAGGCAATACTTTGTGTATTGCCGAGTATTTTGGCAAAGTATTACGGAAAATTTGTAAGCAAGATGAGTATTAAGCGCTAAGCGTGATTTAATCAGGGGTTCCTAAAATAATATCAACCGAACAATACCGAAGCGGCAGCATTTGTGAAATAACATTACTTGTCGCTTTTTGAAATCACAATCAAAAACTTTGACATTCAGCAGACATTAAATAAGCGAAAAGGAGCCTTGTATCCGTGTCATTCCTTTCTGAAATTTTTCGGCACGCATGACGTGCAGTATCGGTTTTTGACAGGTAATATGCGTCAGGTAAGCCGCATACACCGCTAAAGTTTTTTTCAAAGGCAAGAAAGTGAAAATATATTATCAAATCAAACCTTTCATAATATTATTATAGCTTTAAAAAAGGGTTTTATCAAGTAGTAATTTCCCGCTTGCAGTCGATGCCTGCGGAATAATTTACCGCTAAGGAGAGTGCAGTCGAGTTTAACAAAGCTTCATTAAGTAAACTTGCCCAAAAACAAAGCGGCAAATAACGATTAACTCTACCTTTTGAGCAGTTGACATTTTATGGCTTTCGTAATATAATTAAGAAAATAAAAAATAAATTCTGTGACTGACGGATTTGTGGAAAACCACAAGGGAGCAGAATGGATTTTATTGCCGGCCGTCTGGGCAGTCTTCCATATTCAATAGCGAAGACTGCTCTTTTATTTAACTGTTTTCTAAAAAGAAAGGAAGGAAGAGATATTATGGCAATTTACATCAATGAACCGTCGCATACCTTTAACGAATACCTGCTTATACCGGGTTATTCATCAAGCGAGTGTATTCCCGCAAACGTTTCGCTCAAAACACCGCTCGTAAAATTCAAAAAGGGTGAAAAGAGTGCAATTGAACTTGGCATTCCGATGGTTTCAGCAATTATGCAATCAGTTTCAGACGACAAGCTTGCCGTTGCACTTGCAAAATGCGGCGGCGTGTCATTCATTTATGGCTCTCAGTCAATTGAAGACGAGGCAGCAATGGTTGCCAGAGCAAAGGGCTACAAGGCCGGTTTTGTCCCTTCCGATTCCAATATCTCTCCCGAAGATACTTTGGCGGATATTCTCAAGCTCAAAGAAAAAACCGGACATTCAACCGTTGCCGTAACGGACGACGGCACATCAAACGGTAAGCTGGTCGGCATTGTAACAAGCCGCGACTACCGTGTGACAAGAATGAACCCCGACACGAAGGTCAAAGACTTTATGACCCCGCTCGAAAAGCTTATAACCGCCAAAGAGGGCGTTACCCTCGGCGAAGCAAACGATATAATCTGGGACAACAAGCTTAACTCTCTTCCGATTGTCAGCGACGACGGCAAGCTTCTTTATTTCGTTTTCCGCAAGGACTATGAATCACACAAAAAAAACCCCGACGAACTTCTTGACGCAAACAAGAGATATGTTGTCGGCGCAGGTATAAACACCCGTGACTTTGCCGAAAGAGTGCCGGCTCTTCTTGAAGCGGGGGCGGACGTTCTTTGCATTGACTCATCGGAGGGCTTTTCTCAGTGGCAGAAGAACACAATTGAATATATCCGTCAAAACTACGGTGAAAGCGTAAAGGTCGGAGCAGGCAATGTTGTTGACAGGGAAGGCTTTCTCTTCCTTGCAAAATGCGGTGCGGACTTCGTCAAAGTCGGTATCGGCGGCGGTTCAATCTGCATAACCCGTGAAACGAAGGGTATCGGACGCGGACAGGCGACAGCCCTTATTGAAGTCTGCAAAGCAAGAGACGAATATTTTGAACAAACAGGTATTTATGTTCCTGTTTGTTCGGACGGCGGTATCGTTTATGACCACCACCTTACGCTTGCCCTTGCAATGGGTGCGGACTTTGTAATGCTCGGCAGATACTTCGCCCGTTTTGACGAAAGTCCGACAGAAAAGCTTATGGTCGGCGGAACTTACGTCAAAGAATATTGGGGCGAAGGTTCAAACAGAGCGAGAAACTGGCAGAGATATGACCTCGGCGGCGCACAGAAGCTTTCATTTGAAGAAGGCGTTGACTCCTATGTTCCATATGCCGGACCGCTTAAAGATAACGTCGAAAAAACTCTTTCAAAGGTTAAATCAACAATGTGCAACTGCGGCGCTCTTTCGATAAAAGAACTTCAGCAGAAAGCAAAGCTTACCCTTGTTTCGGCAACAAGTATCGTTGAAGGCGGCGCTCATGACGTTATACGCAAGGACAGCTCAAACAATAAGTAATCGCTTCCTTAAAAATAATAAAGAAAGGAATGACACCGCATCGGTCCTGTTATATTTTTTAATTAAAAGACTTTAATGCAGTGTCACGCAACTAAAATGGATATATATAAAATAAACGACATCGGTGAACTTATAAAAGACAATTCCTATGTTGGTAGAGGAATTGTTATCGGCAAAACTCCCGACTCAAAAAAAGCGGTTTCGGCTTACTTCATTATGGGAAGAAGCGAAAACAGCCGCAACAGAATTTTCACCGAAAAGAACGGCGAAATTTTTACCGAACCGTTTGACGCTTCAAAGGTGGAGGACCCGTCGCTTATAATCTATGCTGCAATAAGAAAAGCAGGAAACAAGCTTATTGTTACAAACGGCGACCAGACAGACACAATTTATGACGGCATAAAAGCCGGAGACGACAGTATGCGCGCTTCGCTTTTTAAGCGTGAATTTGAACCGGACAGACCTAACTTTACTCCGAGAATCAGCGGTATGATAAACTTTTCGGAAGGCGACTTCGATTATGAAATGAGTATTCTCAAAGCTGCCGACCCCGAAGGCACAGCCTGCAACAGATATTTCTTTTCGTATCCTTCACTTGCGGGTCTTGGCCATTTCATTCATACCTATGTTTGCGACGGCAATCCTATCCCGACTTTCCAGGGCGAACCAGAAAGAGTGGCAACAGAAAACGATATTGACGTTTTCACAACTAAACTTTGGGAAAATCTCAACGAAGATAACAAAATTTCGCTTTATGTCCGCTATACAGACCTTGCCTCAGGCGAAATTGAAAGCAGAATGATAAACAAGAACAAATAAGGAGAAATTAAAATGGCAGACAGAAGAGATTCCTATATTTCCCCGTTTTCGACAAGATATGCCAGCGCCGAAATGCAGCACATTTTTTCCGATAATTTCAAATTCCGCACATGGAGAAAATTGTGGATAGCACTTGCAAAAGCCGAAAAAGAGCTTGGACTTGATATCACAGACGAACAAATTGCAGAGCTTGAAGCCAATAAGGACAACATTAATTTTGACGTTGCCGAAGAAAGAGAAAAGCTTGTCCGCCACGATGTTATGAGTCACGTTTACGCTTACGGCAAACAGTGTCCAAAGGCTGAACCCATTATTCACCTCGGCGCAACCTCATGCTATGTAGGCGACAACACGGACATAATTATTCTAAGAGAAGCAAGCAGAATAGTTCTCAAAAAATGCGCTCAGGTTCTTAAAAATCTCGCAGCCTTCGCAAAGCAGTATAAGGACCTTCCCGCTCTTGCATATACTCATCTTCAGCCGGCTCAGCTTACAACGATAGGCAAAAGGGCAACGCTTTGGATGTATGAGCTTTCACAGGACATTGAAAACCTTGAATATCAGCTTTCCCGCCTTCTTCTTTTAGGTCAGAAAGGAACGACCGGAACACAGGCAAGCTTTATGGAGCTTTTTGACTCGGACGAAGAAAAAATCAAAAAGCTTGAAGCTCTTATTGCAAAAGATATGGGCTTTGACGGCTGCGTTCCCGTTTCGGGTCAGACCTATTCAAGAAAGGTTGACGCTTATTTTCTCGGCGCGCTTTCGGGTATTGCACAAAGTGCATATAAGTTTGCAAACGATATGAGAATCCTTCAATCATTTGAAGAAATGGAAGAACCGTTTGAAAAAAATCAGATAGGCTCGTCGGCAATGCCGTATAAACGAAATCCGATGAGAAGCGAAAGAATATGCGCCCTTGCAAGATATGTTATCATTGACTCTTTAAACCCCGGCATTACGGCAGGTACACAATGGTTTGAAAGGACGCTTGACGACAGCGCAAACAAAAGAATTTCGGTTGCCGAAGCTTTTCTTGCGGTCGATTCAATTCTTAACATTTATATCAACGTAACAAGCGGACTTGTGGTTTATGAAAAGGTTGTTACACGCAGAGTTATGGAAAAGCTTCCGTTTATGGCAACCGAAAACATAATGATGGAATCTGTAAGGCGCGGCGGCAACCGTCAGGAGCTTCACGAAGCCCTTCGCGTTCATTCCCACGCGGCAGCGGCAAAGGTTAAGCTTGAAGGCGGAGCAAACGACCTTATCGACAGAATTGCCGCTGACGATAGATTCCCGCTTACAAAAGAAGAAATCGTTTCCCAGCTTGACCCGGCAAAATACACCGGCAGAAGCTCTTCGCAGGTTGAGGAGTTCCTCAATGAGGTAATCGCGCCGATTCTTGCAAGATATGAAGGCGAAGAAATCAAGTCGGAACTCAAAGTATAATTATATTTAGAAAGGAACAGCGCAGGCACGAAGGATCTGTAAGCATGATTTTATTCGTCTCTGCGCCCAATATGACATGAAAGAATTTGAACTTAAATACGGCTGTAACCCCAATCAGAAGCCCTCAAAAATTTTTATGGCGGACGGAAGCGATCTTCCGATTGAAATTATTTCAGGCAGACCCGGATATATCAACTTCCTTGACGCATTCAATTCATGGCAGCTTGTAAAAGAACTAAAGGCAGCGCTTAATATGCCGGCGGCAACTTCATTCAAACACGTAAGTCCGACTTCGGCGGCGGTTGGTATTCCCCTTTCGGATACACTTAAAAAAGCCTGCTTCGTTGACGATATAGAAGGCCTTGACGACTCGCCCCTTGCCTGCGCTTTCGCAAGAGCAAGAGGTACGGACAGAATGTGCTCATTCGGCGACTGGATAGCACTTTCAGATGTATGCGACAAGACAACCGCTCTTCTTATCAAACGCGAGGTATCCGACGGTGTTATTGCTCCGGGCTATACCGACGAGGCTCTTGAACTTCTCAAATCAAAGAGAAACGGAAACTATAATATTGTAAAAATCGACCCCGACTATGTTCCGGCGGAAATTGAACGCAAGCAGGTTTTCGGTATCACATTTGAACAGGGCAGAAACAACTTTGAAATCGGCGAACATCTTTTTGAAGATATCGTAACCAAAAACAAGGTTCTTTCGCAAGAAGCAAAAAGAGATCTTATCATCGCCCTTATCACCCTCAAATATACCCAGTCAAACTCTGTCTGCTATGCCGTTGACGGTCAGGCAATCGGTGTAGGCGCAGGTCAGCAGTCAAGAATACATTGTACCCGTCTTGCAGGTACAAAAGCCGACACATGGTTTCTCCGTCAGCACGAAAAGGTTCTTAACCTTCCTTTCCTTCCTAACATTAAACGTCCGGACAGAGATAATGTTATTGACGGCTATATTAACAAAAACGAAGAAGATGTTTGCGCTGACGGTAACTGGCAGAAATATTTCACAACTCGTCCCGAACCCTTTACTGCCGAAGAGCAGGAAGCCTGCCTTGCGTCAAAAGACGGAGTTGCTCTCGGTTCAGACGCTTTCTTCCCGTTCAGCGACAATATTGAAAGAGCGAAGAAAAGCGGCGTAGCGTTCATCGCTCAGCCGGGCGGCTCGATTCGTGACGATGCGGTAATTGACTGCTGCGATAAATACGGCATGGTAATGGCATTTACCAAAATGCGCCTTTTCCATCACTAAAGCGTGTTCACACTAAGGAAGCTTTGATTATGATTAAATCACGCTTCAGGCTTAATACTCATCTTGGTTGCAAATATTCCGCAATACTTTGCCAAAATACTAAGGGCTGTCACAAATTAAATTTTTCATAAATCGCGTAGGGGCGACCCCATGTGGTCGCCCCATACCGGACAGCACCTTGGATTTCAAGTTACTTCCAAATTAGTGACAAAGAGTTTTTCGCGTTAATTTCTTAATTTGTGCAAATTATTGGCTTTGACTGCCGTCGGCGAACTTTTCTTTTGAAAGAAAAGTTCCAAAA
>CANQLQ010000081.1 GCA_947624755.1 uncultured Clostridia bacterium
AAGCTATATTAAACGGTGAAGAACACGTTAAGGATATTGAATATTTTACAACTCTTGCAGGCTTTGTTCATAAGCTTCTCACCGGTGAAAATGTTCTCGGTGTCGGTGATGCTTCGGGTATGTTCCCGATAGACGGGAAAACGGGAACGTACAATGCCGAAATGGCGAAGAAGTTCGATCTGTATAACAAAGAAAGCGAATTCAAAAAGGATATTCTTTCCGCCCTTCCGAAGGTTCTCGGCGCAGGTCAGCCCGCAGGCCGGCTTACAGAGGAAGGCGCAAAACTTCTCGACCCGAGCGGAGAGCTTGAAAGCGCAATACCGTTTTGTCCTCCCGAAGGCGATGCAGGTACCGGAATGACTGCAACAAACAGCGTTGCGGCAGGCACAGGCAACGTCTCGGCAGGCACGTCTGTTTTTGCAATGATAGTTCTTGAAAAAGAGCTTTCCGCCGTTTACAGCGAAATAGATATGGTAATGACTCCGGACGGTATGCCGACGGCTATGGTTCATTGCAATAACTGCTGCGGTGATATTGACGCTTGGGTAAAGATTTTCGGTGAAGCGCTGTCCTGCTTTAAAATCGAAAAGCCAAAATATGAGCTTTACGATATGCTTTACAATATGGCGCTTGAAGCCGATAAGGACTGCGGCGGAGTGCTTACATATAATCTTTTTTCGGGTGAACCCATTCTCGAAACGGCGCAAGGCAGACCGATGCTCATAAGAAAGCCCGACGCAAAATTCAACTTTAAAAATCTTGCAAGAAGTCTTGTTTATTCAAGCTTTGCCACTCTTAAAATCGGTATGGACATTCTTACCGAAAATGAGGGCGTAAAAATTAAAAAATTACTCGGTCACGGAGGTTTGTTCAAGACCAAAGGTGTTGCGCAAAGTCTGCTTGCTTCTGCTCTCGGCGTTCCTGTTTCGGTTATGCCGTCGGCAGGTGAAGGCGGTGCGTGGGGTATTGCAATTCTCGCCGACTATATGAATAACAAAGAAGAAGGCGAAAAGCTTTATGATTATCTTAACAATAAGGTTTTCGCTTCATATGAAATTTCAACCGAAATGCCGAAGGACGATGATGCAGACGGCTTTAAGGTATATATTAAAGAATACATAAACGGTGTCGCAGTTCAAAAAGCGGCAATAAAATAATATTTAAAAAGGAGATATCAGACATGAAAAAGAATAATTATAAATTTTGGTTCGTAATCGGAAGTCAGTTCCTATACGGCGAGGAAACGCTCAAAAAGGTTGAAGAGGACTGCAAAATAATTGCAGACGAGCTTAACGCAAGCGGACTTCTTTCGTGCGAAATTATCTATAAAGATATCGTAAAGACTTCCGACGGTGCAGAGAAAATCATCAAAGATGCAAACTATGACGACACCTGCGCCGGTATAATCACTTTCTGTCACACATTCTCTCCGTCAAAAATGTGGATAAATGCTCTTGCAAGCCTTCAAAAGCCATACCTTCATTTCCATACTCAGTTTAACAAAGTAATTCCCAACGAAGAAATTGATATGGACTATATGAATCTTCACCAGAGCGCTCACGGCGACAGGGAACACGGCTTTATCGGTGCAAGGCTTAAAATGCCGAGAAAGATTATTGTCGGCTACTGGAAAGATGCACAGGTTCAGGAAAAAATTGCAAAGTGGATGAGAACCGCAATCGGCGCAGCTTTCAGCAAACAGCTTAAAGTCATGCGCTTCGGAGATAATATGCGAGAGGTTGCCGTTACCGAGGGCGACAAGGTAGAAGTTCAGCTCAAGCTCGGTTGGGAAGTCAACACTTGGCCTGTTGGCGCGCTCGTGGAAGAAATGGACAAGGTTACCGAAGCTGAAATCGACGAAAAAATGGATGAATACAAAGCTCTTTATGATTTTGCAACCGATGATATTGAAACCGTAAGATATCAGGCAAAAGAAGAAATTGCAATGAAGAAGATGCTTGACAGAGAAAATTGCTGTGCATTTTCAAATACATTTCAGGATCTTTACGGAATGAAACAGCTCCCGGGTCTTGCAACCCAGAACCTTATGCGTCAGGGCTATGGCTACGGCGGTGAAGGTGACTGGAAGGTTTCGGCGCTTACTGCTGTTATGAAGGTTATGGGCGAACACAGCGCATTTATGGAGGACTATACATATGACCTTGAAAACGGTATCAGCCTTGGCGCTCATATGCTTGAGGTTTGTCCTTCTCTTGCAGAGGGTAAGCCGAAAATTGAGGTTCATCCGCTTGGTATAGGTGACAGAGAGGACCCGGCAAGACTTGTGTTTGAAGGTAAAGCCGGCAAGGGTATTGTTGCAAGCCTTATTGATATGGGCGGCAGACTTCGCCTTATTGTTCAGGATATTGAATGTATAAAGCCTACTCAGTCAATGCCTAACCTTCCGGTTGCAAGAGTAATGTGGAAACCGGCGCCGAATCTTGAAGTCGGTGCGCATTGCTGGATTATAGCCGGCGGCGCACACCACACCGTTCTCAGCTATGACTGCGATGCGGAAATGATGCGTGACTTTGCAAGAATAATGGACATTGAATTTGTTCACATCGGCAAGGACACAACGCCGGAAGAACTTGAAAAAGAACTTTTCCTTGCAGACCTTGCATGGAAGCTTAAATAACGCTTATAAAATCGAAAGGGAAAAGGCTTATAGTCTTTGTTAAAGTTATATAAGTCTTACAGAAAATACAATGCTTGAAGAACTTAAAGAAATTGTGTGCAAGGCAAATTTGCTTTTGCCAAAATATAATCTTATTACATTCACCTGGGGCAATGTAAGTGCGGTTGACCGTGAAAAAGGTCTTGTTGTTATTAAACCCAGCGGAGTTGAATATGAATCAATGAAAAGTGAAGATATGGTTGTTGTTGACCTTGAAAGCGGAAAGGTTGTTGAAGGTCACTACAAGCCGTCATCCGATACACCGACACATCTTGTGCTTTACAGAAACTTTCCCGAAATCGGCGGAATAGTTCATACTCACAGCCGCTGGGCTACTGTTTTTGCACAAGCTAACCTTGACGTACCCGCGCTTGGTACAACCCATGGCGACTATTTTTATGGCGATATTCCATGCACAAGGCAGATGACAAAAGAAGAAATTGAAGGTCAGTATGAGCACGAAACGGGAAATGTAATTGTTGAAGCGTTCAGGGACAAAGACCCAAATGCGATACCGGCTGTTCTTGTTGCGAACCACGGACCGTTTAGCTGGGGCAAAAATGCATTTGAAGCTGTTCATAATGCGGTTGTTCTTGAAGAGGTTTCATTTATGGCATGGCATGATATTTCAATCGGCAGAGACGAAAGAATGAGTCAAGACCTGCTTGATAAACATTATCTCAGAAAGCACGGCGCAAATGCGTACTACGGTCAGAGCTGAAAAATTGATAAAAAGGGACTGAAAATCAGTCTCTTTTTTTATCTTGCAAGGAAAATTACATCAAACCTTACAAAATCTTAAGATTCACAGCATTGAATAAGCCTCGGCATATCTGTATAATATAATTAAACGGTAAATGACGGTGCGGTGCGCCTTCCTTAATATATGGCAGGTGAATTTATGAAAACAAAAATACTTCTTGCAGAAGACGACGTCTACCTTCGTGAAGGCTTATGCGAACTTCTTTTAAAAGAAAACTATGAGCCTTTTCCCGCAAGCAGCTGCGCGGGAGCAAAAAAGCTTTTCGATGAAGATACATTTGAACTTGTTATCCTTGATGTTATGCTTCCGGACGGCAGCGGACTTGACCTTTGCCGTTATATCAGAAAAAAAGGTTCAGACATACCCATACTTTTCCTTACTGCCTGCGACGAAGAATTTCAAATCGTTCGTGGACTTGACGCAGGTGCAGATGATTATGTTACAAAGCCTTTTCGCCTGTTTGAGCTTCTTTCCCGTATCCGCGCTCTTCTTCGCCGCAGGACCGCAGGCACTTCATATCAATCCGGCGACATCTGTATAGACATTCCAAACGTGACGGTCAAGAAGGGAGGAGAGAATCTTTTTCTTACTCCCACAGAGTTTCAAATTCTCTCCGCCCTCGTTCAAAATAATGGCGTTATTGTTACTCGTTCTTCCCTTTTACAGCGCATTTGGGACAGCGACGGAAGCTTTATCGACGACAACACCCTTTCGGTACACATCAGCCGTCTGCGTGACAAAATCGGCGCGGAGCATATTGTTACAATACGCGGCACAGGGTACAGGTGGGAGGAATAGTCATATGAAAGATACTTTTATTACAGTGGGCTTTATTGCTTTGGCGGCAGTGTGTATTGGCTTTCTCACTGTCCGCTTAATAGAAAAAAAGAAAATCCGGAGCCTAACGCAAAGTATCGACAAATTCATAAAGGACGGCGAAATGACGGAAATATCTATTTCCGACGGGGTTTTGGCTCATTTGCAAAACGCTGTTTGCGAGCTTGAAACGATTTTTGCCGGGGAGCGTGAGTATACAAAACAGGAGGCTAAGAACAACACCGAATTTATCTCGGATATTTCTCATCAGCTTAAAACTCCCCTTGCAGGACTTCGGCTTTACTGCGAAATGGAACATAATGCAAGACCGAGCAGTTATACACAAAAAGAGCTTTTGCTTATCGGCAAAATGGAAAAACTCATTTACAATGTACTAAAGCTTGAAAAAATCCGCAGTGATACTTATGTTATGAAATTTGCCGAAACAGAAATAGAAAATATAATCTTTGAAATAAAAACAGAATTTTCCGCGCTTTATCCGAATAAGGAAATTGCGATTAACGGTAAAGGCGTTATGCGCTGTGACAAGGCATGGCTTCGTGAAGCCTTTGGCAATATTATCAAAAATGCCTGTGAGCATACGGCAAGTGACGGCAAGATTAATGTTACAATTGAGCAGGCGGAAAAGAGTGTCGGCGTAATTATTGAAGATAACGGCGGCGGTGTACCCGAAAGTGAACTTCCTATGCTTTTTAAAAGATTTCATCGCACGGAAAACGCATCGCCCGACAGTGCGGGTATAGGGCTGTCTATTACAAAGGCAATAGTGGAAAAGCACCACGGTACGATTATTGCAGAGAACGGTGACAGGGGACTGCGTGTGTCTATGTGCTTTCCGATAATAGACGCGAATTTGAAGCTCTAAGGAAGCACTGATTAATACAAGCTGCCCTAATGCAAAAAAGATGCGTTTGACAAAAAATCAAGCGCTTTATGATATGGTCAAGAGGTAACCGTTCAAAGCGGTTGACCGATAACAATTGTTTTATTTATGAAAACGACCGTCGCTTGGCACAGTGGCGGTTGTTCCTGTTTATCATAAGGAATCTCTTGTTAAATCACGCTTAGGGCTTAAGGAAGCACTGATTAATTCAGGGTGCCCTGATTGGCGAGGAAATTTTTCGTCAGTTTGTTCAAAAATTTAAGTCAATACTTTGTGTATTAACGAGAATTTTTGGGCAAAATGACGGAATAATTTACCGTCAAGAAAGGCAGCTTGTATTAATCAGTGATTCCTTAATATTCATCTTGCCTGCAAACTTGCTAACCTTACGAAATCTTAAGGTAAAAGTCACTTAAACGAAAGATTACCCGTGTATCATAAAGGTACAAAATAAAAAAGAGGTGTTTATATGAACATAATAGAATGTAAAAATCTTACAAAAGAATATTTGAGCGGTGAAAGTGTAGTAAAAGCTGTTGACGATGTCACAGTTGCTTTTGAACAGGGTGAATTTTGTGCCATTACGGGTCCCTCGGGTTCGGGTAAATCAACATTTCTTCACGTTTTAAGCTCTCTTGAAAATCCCACAAATGGTCACGTTTACTATGGAGGCAAGCCGCTCTCGTCGTATAATGACAATCAGCTTTCAATTCTGCGCCGCCGCCGCTTCGGTTTCGTTTTTCAGGCATACAACCTTGTTCAGGAACTGACAGGGCTTGAGAATATTCTTCTTCCCGTTATGCTTGACGGTAAAAAGCCCGATGAGGAATATCTTAATAAGGTTATTGATATGCTCGGCATCCGTGACAGATTGGAGCATCTGCCTTCGGCGCTTTCGGGCGGTCAGCAGCAGAGAATAGCCATTGCAAGGGCGCTTGCTAACAGACCTGCCATTCTTTTCGCTGACGAGCCTACGGGCAACCTTGACGGCAAAAGCGGAAAAGAGGTGCTGTCACTTCTCAAATATGTCAGTAAGCAGCTAAGCGTTACCCTTATTCTTGTAACCCACGACCTTCACGTTGCGGAACAGGCGGAGAGGATCCTTGCTATTGAGGACGGCAAGATAGTCAAGGACACAAAACCTTCTAAGGAAATATAAAAGTGTAAGGCAGGTGAAAAGCAATGAAAAAACGACTTACTGTAAATACTCTTGCATTCGGCAACTTCAAAGCGAGAAAAAAGCAGTACACATCAGTAATTATCGGTATCGTTCTTGCTATGATGTTTTCATCCGGCGTACCGTTTTTCGTTTCCTGTATGAATTCTTCCCGCGAGGAATACAGGCACATAAGACAAGGTAAACAAGATTATATTGTTTTAAATGCACAAAACTATGATTTCAAACCCATGGTACAACAAGGGGATTTTGACGGCAATATCGGCTACGGACATATCATTTCTTTTGCATGGAACGAAAAAGAAGATCAATCGCACGGAACAATGATAGGCTGGCTTGACGACAGAGCTGCACAGCTTTATTATCCAAATCTTCTCGAAGGCAAAATGCCCGAAAAGGAAAATGAAATTGCCGTTGAGAAGAATGCGCTTCAAAGAATGAGACTTGAAACGAAGGTTGGAGAAAAAATCGCACTGAAAACTCTTACTTGTAACGGTGAAGATTTTCTTTCGCAAGAAAAGGATAAAACCTATACCCTCGTTGGAATTTTGAGCGATAAAAAGTCAAATTTAGAGCATTTGCATAGCGACTCTTTTGAAAAGACAGCTTTAATTCCGGCAGCCTTTGTAGCCCAAAATTCGCAGACGGAGCTTGGAGGCAAAGAGGCTCTTATAGCTTTTTTGAATGTAAATTCAGTTGGCGGCAGTCTTTTTTACGATAACGTCACTTATGAGGACAGAGTGCAAACCGACGAGATCTTTTCCACAGGTTTTACGGACGGCTACTCAAACATTTCAAGAAAAATTTCCTCCTTGATTTTTCTTTCGATTTTGCTTGCCTTTCTGTCCTGCTTCGCAATTGTAAACGCCTTTAATTCCAACCTTAAAGAGCGTAAAAATCAAATCGGTATGCTAAAGGCAGTAGGCGCTACAAGAAGACAGATAATCAATATTTTCGGCAGAGAAGCCTTTATTATATGCGCTTTTTCAGTTCCTTTAAGCGTTGCTGTTTCATATGGTGCAGTTAAAATTTTTGCAAAGATAATGGGTGAAAGCTTTATTTTTAAGCCCAATTTGGCTGTGCTTGCCGTCGGCGCACTTTTCGGTGTTGTCTGCGTAATGCTTTCGGCTCTTATACCTCTTTTGAGTATCTCTAAACTGCCGCCCATGCAGGCAATACGGGATATTGAGCTTATGAGGAAAATGAAAAACAAAAAGATTAAAAGTCAGAAGCAGTTTAATGTTTCCCGTTTGCTTGCAAAAAGAAAACTTGCTTTTTCAAAAGGCAGGCAGATAAGCGTTTGCGTTATCATCGCCTGTTCGGTCATCATCTGCTGTACAGCTATATCGTTTCTTTATGCTACGCTGGAGGAAGCCGGCAATTTATACAGCGCGGACTATGAAATCATTGATTACGGTGAATATAATTCAAGTAATAAATTTATTAACTATCCGAACGGAAATTCATCTTTTACGGAAAATTCGATAAATGAGATCCTCGAGCTGCCTTCGGTTAAAGACGTTTACGGGGAAAAACAACTTAATATAAATATTGTTTTTAGCAGCGAAGTACCCGAATATTTACAGATAAACGAATATAGAAGCTTCGGAAGCTCACGATTTTTAGATGCAAATGATATTGCCTATAAAAATGCGGTAGAAAATATAGTATCAGGTGGGACTTTCACTGAACCGGAACATATCGAGATAACCGAGGATAACATCAAGGAAGTTATGCAGGCAGAACCTAATCCGGATTATATCTATACAAAGCAAGCGGCAGGTTTTACAAATGAAGAGCTTATAAATACAACACTTTCAGCAAAAAGCGAAAAGCTTTTTACCTTCGATGAAAGCGATATAATTGACGGTGAAGTCAACTTTGATAAGATAAATTCGGGTAAAGAAGTTG
>CANQLQ010000082.1 GCA_947624755.1 uncultured Clostridia bacterium
GGCAATTACGCGGCGGGCATCGCCCGCAGGAATTACGCGGGTTGGATTTATGTAAGCCTTTACCACTTGCCCCACGGCACAGCTTAGTGCTAAACCTATTTTTGTATTTTTTTGATTATGCAATTTGCCTCCCCTGAAAGGGGAGGTGTCATGCGTAAGCATGACGGAGGGGTGCACGCATGGCGTGCAGCAATTACGCGGGCACGCATGGCGTGCAGCAATTACGCGGGCACGCATGGCGTGCGGCAATTACGCGGGCACGCATGGCGTGCAGCAGTTACGCGGGATAGAAATTATATAAAATTATAATTTTACTCCGCGAAAACACTTTGTCCATAATTTGAAAGTATATTTTTATGTTCCGCAATACTTTGTGTATTGCCGAGTATTTTGGCAAAGTATTACGGAAAATTTGCAAAAAAGATGAGTATTAAGCCTTAACGTGTTTTAATCAGAGGCTTCTTAAATTTTATTTTTTCTCTAAGCCCTTAAATACTCTGGCAAAACCTCAACTAATTTGCGAAGTGCATTACCTCTGTGGCTGATTTTGTCTTTTTCCTCGGCTGTAAGTTCGGCAAAGCTCTTTTCACCAACCATAAATATCGGGTCGTAACCGAAGCCGCCGTTGCCTTTTTTTTCAAAGCCGATTTTGCCCTCGCATCTTCCTTCAAGGCGGATTTCACGGCCGTCGGGGAAGCATACACAAATTGCGCTTGTGAAGTGCGCCGTTCTTTTTTCGTTGGGAACATCTTTAAGCTTTTCAAGAAGTTTTGTAATATTTGCTTCATCATCGCCATGACCGCCCGAATATCTTGCCGAATATACTCCCGGCTCTCCGCCGAGAGCATCAACGCAAAGTCCGCTGTCGTCGGCAATACACGGATAAGAGCTTTCATAGCAGCCGCTTTTTGCTTTTATATATGCGTTTTCTTCAAATGTTTCTCCGGTTTCTTCGGCATCGGTAAGCTCAAAGCCCAACATTTCGGCTGTGAAAACCTCAACGCCGAGGGGTGCAAGTATTCTTTGCATTTCGGCGCATTTTTTCATATTATGTGTAGCAAGTATAAATTTCATAACCGCTCGCCCTCTTATTCTTCGTTTTCATCCTCATTTGCGTGTGTAACCTCTGTGTTTTCAAAAAGAGCCTTTGCAAAAACATCCGGTTTAAACGGCTGAAGGTCATCAATTTTTTCACCGACGCCGATAAATTTAACGGGAAGCTTGAGTTCGTTTTTAATCGTAAGTACAACGCCGCCTCTTGCTGTTCCGTCAAGCTTTGTTAAAACAATACCCGTAAGCTCGGCAACATTCATAAATTCCCTTGCCTGGTTTACAGCATTCTGACCTGTTGTTGCGTCAAGCACAAGAAGAATTTCACGGTCGGCATAAGGAAGCTTTTTATCAACGATACGATATATTTTCGCAAGCTCCTCCATAAGGTTCTTTTTGTTGTGAAGACGACCCGCAGTGTCGCAGATAATAATGTCGCAGTCACGGTTAATGCCCGCATCAATTGTGTCAAAAACGACTGCGGCGGGGTCGGCGCCTTCCTTATGCTTTACGATTTCAACGCCCGCTCTTTGAGCCCAGACTTCAAGCTGTTCAATTGCGGCGGCACGAAAAGTATCCGCCGCGCCGAGAATTACACGTTTGCCCTGCGATTTATACATTGCCGCCATTTTACCTATGGTTGTCGTCTTACCCGCGCCGTTGACGCCGATTACAACAATAATTGACGGAATGGTTACAAGTCCCATATCTTCGCCGCCGTCTATCATTTGTGCAACAATGTCGGCAATTACCATTTTTGCGTGCTTCGGGTTTCTTACATCACCCTTGTTTACCCTTTCACGAAGCCTGTCAACTATATCCGTCGCCGTCTGCATTCCGACGTCGCCCATAATAAGCGCTTCTTCAAGGTCGTCATATAAATCATCGGTTATTTCTTCATATGCGCCGAGAATTTCTTCAATGTTTTTGGTCATACCCTCTCTTGTTTTTTTAAGACCAAAACCAAATTTTTTAAATATTCCCATAACTTACCTCCGTCTGCTTAATAAGCGGTTAGTGCTGAATAATTCAGTATTTCCATATATCAATTTGTGATGCCAAGCTTGTTTGCAAGCTCGGCGGTTTTTAGTTCAAGAAGCTTTGAAACACCCTTTTCCTGCATTGTGATGCCGTAAAGCATATCCGCTTCTTCCATTGTACCTCTTCTGTGAGTGATAAGAATGAACTGTGTATTGAGCGTCATTCTTCTCACATAGCGAGCGTATCTTTCGACATTTGCATCGTCAAGAGCGGCTTCAACTTCGTCAAAAATACAAAATGGAGCGGGGGTTACTTTAAGTATGGCAAAAAGAAGTGAAATTGCCGAAAGTCCCTTTTCACCGCCGGAAAGAGAGTCAACTCTCTTGACGTTCTTTCCCGGTGGCTGAAGTCTTATTTCAATATCGCTTTCAAGAACATCAGTCGGGTCAAGAAGCACAATTTCTGCGTTGCCTCCGCCGAAAAGCTCTTTGAAGGTTTCGGAGAAACAGCCGTTTATTTTGTTGAACTTTTCTCTGAACTGAATCGACATTTTGCCCGTCAGCTCATCAATGAGCCTTGTAAGCTCACGCTTGGATTTTTCAACGTCGGAAATCTGTCCCGACATAAATTCATAGCGTTCGCTGACTTCTTTGTATTCATCAATTGCGCCGACATTTACCGAGCCGAGCGCACGGATTTTGTTCCTTATTTCAGAAAGTCTTTTTCTTGCTCCGACTGGATCGTCGGTTTTTTCGGCTGTCTGCTGCGCCTGTCTGAGCGTAAGCTGATACTCGTCATAAAGTTTATTTATTGTGCTGTCATATTCTTCACCGATTGAGTTTCTGCGTTCTTCAAGTCTTGCCTTTTCGCCGCTGATGCGTTCTCTGTCGGTCTGCTTTTCTTTTTCTGCCGCGCGAAGCTGTACGTTTTGATTTTCAATATTGCCTCTTTCGTTTTGAAGAGAAACAATTGTATCTTTAAGCTTCGCCGACTTTTCAAGAAGCTCTTTGGATTTTTTGATAAGAGACTCAATTTGAACTTTCAAAGTCTCGTTTTGGGTAAGTATTTCCGAAATTTCGTTTTCAAACTCTTTTGTTTTGTCCTCGCCCTCGACAAGTCTTGCCTTTAGAAGATTCATACTTGAAACACGAACCGCAAGATCCTTCTGCGCATCATGAATTTCAAGTCTGAGCTTCGATAAGCGTGAAGAAATTTCATTACCCATACGGATAATTTCATTTTTCCTTTCGCCGAGCGACGAAAGACCATCTTCTCTTTCGGCTATTTTTTTGCTGTAAGAAGCGATAAGCTTTTCAGCTTCTTCAAGCGCTGATGCGGTTTCGGTTATTCTTTGCTCCAAACCTTCCTTTTCAAAGAGCAATTCATCTATTGCGCTCTTTGCTGACAGATACTGTTCGTCGCAAAGACTTCTTTGTCCTTCAAGACGGATTTTTTCTTCGCCGGCAAGAGAAAGCTTTTCTTTTGTCTCTTCAAGCTTCCTTTCTTCTTCAAGAAGCGACGCGCTTGTTTTTTCAAAAGCTTTTTTCTTTTCTTCAAGGTAGGCATTCATTTTTGAATACTTATCTTTGAGTTTCTCTATCTCAAGACTTCTTGAAAGAATACCTGCGTTTTTGGTCTGAGAGCCGCCTGTCATTGAACCGCCGGCATTTATAACCTGTCCGTCAAGGGTAACTGTTTTGAAACGATAATTAAATTTCTTTGCTATTACAATTGCATAATCGAGATCCTCGACTACAACAGTTCTTCCGAGAAGTGAAACAATAATATCTTTATATTCTTCCTTTGTTTCTACAAGGTCGCTTGCAATGCCGACAAAGCCGTCGCAGCCGGCAAGGTCGTTTTCTTGAATATATCTGCCCTTTACAGAGCTTATCGGCTGGAAGGTTGCACGGCCCCCTCCTGTTCGTTTAAGAAATTCAATTGCTCTTTTTGCATCGTTTTCGGTTTTGCAGATAATATTTTGAATTGCGCTGCCGAGTGCGGTTTCAATTGCAATAACATATTTTGGTTCCATTGAGATAAGCTTTGAAACCGTTCCTTCTATTCCTCGAAGCAAATTTTTTTCGCTTTCTTTCATAACGGCCTTTACTGCGCCCGAAAAGCCTTCCATATTTTTTTCGAGTTCTTCAAGCATATGTGCCTTTGAAAGCATATGCGAAGCTTCAAAAGAAGCGTCGTCAATTTCTTTTTTCAAAGCGGCCGACTTTTCGCTGTGGGATTTATATATCATTGAAAGACCGTTTACGCGATTGGTGAGAGAAACGATATATGCATTACAATTTGAAAGCTCTTCAGCGACTTCTTTTCTCTTCTTTTCATAATCAGAAAGCGCATCATGCCTTTGAGAAAGAAGCTGATTAATTGCGTCAAGTCTAAGTCCGATTTCGTCAAGCGACGACTGAGCGGTTGATCGGTTGACACGGCTGTCGGCGATAGCTTTTGAAAAAGCGGATATTTCTTCTGTAAGCTTTGCTTCTTTATCGTCTAAGCTTCCGCCCTGACCTTGCATTGTTTCAAGTTTTTCTTCAACACAGGCTGTTTCCTCACACTTTTTGGCTATTATTTTTTTAATTTGGTCAATAAGTTTTTCTTCGCCTGCGATTTCGGTTTCAAGCTGTTTACGATTTCGGTCGGAGGCTTCTTTTTCTTTTTTGATTCTTTCAATTGTCTGATTATTGTGTTCGATCGTGTTTTCAAGAACGGCGCACTGCTGTTCAAAGGAAGCCGCCTGCTGTTCATTTTCGGAAATTTCAAGTCTTATTTCGTCAATTTTCGCAAGTATATTTTGGGTATGGGTAAAGGCAAGATTAATCTTTTCTTCAATCTCGGCAAGTTCTTTTTCAATTTCGCCGTATTGATTGTTTGCAATGATGATTTTATCATCTTGCTTTCTCAGTTCTTCCTTGAGTTTTTCAATATTATAAAGCCAAAGACCTATTTCAAGCGATTTTCTTTCTTCGGAAAGCACGAGAAATTTTTCGGCCTTTTCGCTTTGCGTTTTAAGCGGCCCTATTCTTCCCTCAAGCTCGGACAGAATATCACGAAGTCTTATAAGGTTATCTTCGGCCTGTGCAAGCTTTTTAAGCGAATCCCCTCGTCTGTAACGGTAAGCGGATATACCTGCCGCCTCTTCAAGCATTTCGCGGCATTCGCTGCCCTTGCCGGAGATCATATCGGAAATTTTGCCCTGACTTACCATTGAATAACCGTCGCGGCCAAGACCCGTATCCATAAAAAGCTCATGCACATCACGAAGTCGCACATTTTCGCCGTTAATTTTATATTCGCTTTCGCCTGAACGGAAATATCTTCTTGTGACTGCGACCTCGTCTTTATCAACCGAAGCAATTGAACGGTCCGTGTTGTCAAGGCGCAAAGTTACCTGTGCGTAGCCGTAGGCCTTACGCACCTTTGTTCCGTCAAAGATAACGTCTTCCATTTTTGAGCCGCGAAGGGATTTGCTCGACTGTTCGCCGAGAACCCAGCGCACAGCGTCGGAAATATTGCTTTTTCCGCTTCCGTTCGGGCCGACAACGGCTGTTATACCTTTTCCAAAGTTGAGAGTTGTTTTTTCAGGGAACGATTTGAAGCCCTGCATTTCAAGTGATTTTAAAATCATCTCTTTTTTCCCTTATATTAAAATTTGATACCTGCCAAGATTTTCCTTTTGAATAATTTTTACTTTATAACCCTTTTGGGCAAGGGCTTTAATGTTGCTTTTGCCTTGTCCGACAAGCTGGGAAACATACTTTGAGCCGACGGCTATTTCAATTTCACCGCTTTGAATTTTCTTTTCGTTGAGCGCGCAAATAACCTTTTCATAATAAATTGCGCTTTCGCAAAGTTCACGAAATGCAGGGTGATATGCGCCTGCAATATAGCCTTCTTCAACATTTCCGCCCGAATGAAGTCCGAGCCTTATTACGGGAATATCAGCCTTATAAAAAAGCATAAGAAGTTTACTGCAAAGACTTACGGCTTCTTTCAGTGACTGCGGCTTATATTCGCCTTTTTTGAAAAGAGAAGCGAGCTTTGTGTTTTCAAGCACAATTGTCGGGTATATTCTCGCTGTATCAGGGTTTAGCGCTATAAGCTTTTGCGCCGTTTCGAGAGCTTGTTCGTCCGTATCGCCGAAAAGCCCCGTCATCATCTGAACGCCCAGTTCAAAGCCGAAACCTTTAATCAGCTTTGCGCTGTTTATTATATCCCGACTGCTGTGACCTCTTTCATTTAAAGCAAGAACCTTGTCCGACATACTCTGACAGCCCAGTTCAATTGAAGTCACGCCGTATTCTTTTAAAAGACGAAGTACTTCCCCGTCAATACAGTCGGGTCTTGTTGAAATTCTGATACCCTTGAAACAGCCTTTTTCAACATACGGCCTTGCCGCCGATAAAAGCGAAACCATATAAGTTCTTTCAATTGCCGTAAAGCTTCCGCCAAAAAATGCAATTTCACCGTCTTTGCTTTCAAATTTACCTTTTAGCGCCGTTTCAACCGCTTCGCAAACATCTTTTTCACTAAGCTTTTTTACCGAACCTGAAATTGTTTTCTGGTTGCAGAAGCTGCAGCGGTGAGGACAGCCCTCATCGGGAACAAACAAAGCAACATTTATATGTTTAAAAGACATTTTATACTTTAATCCCCATTAATTCAAGAGCCGATTTTGCGGCGGCCTGTTCAGCCTTTTTCTTGCTTATGTCAATTCCGCTTCCGATAACATTGCTGTTTAGATGAACCTCAATTTCAAAGCGTTTGTTATGGTCGGGGCCGCTTTCGCTGACAAGGACATAAGTCAGATGCTCTTCGGGATTTTTTTGGATAATTTCTTGAAGCGCCGTCTTGTAGTCTATGAAATTTGAAGGATTTTCGGCGGCTTCGGTAAGAAAGCGAAGAATAAATTTTCTCGCCTCTTCAAGCCCGCCGTCAAGATAAATTGCGGCGATAACCGCTTCAAATGCATCGGCAAGAATTGACGGTCTTGTTCTTCCGCCAGTGTGTTCTTCACCTTTTCCGAGCAGTATGTATTTGCCAAGCCCGATTTCCTTTGCAAAGCCGAAAAGCGATTTTTCGCAAACGCATGCTGCCCTTCTTTTTGTCATTTCACCCTCGGGTAAATTACTTAAATTACGATAAAAATATTCCGCGCTTACAAAGCCGAGAACCGAATCGCCCAAAAATTCAAGCCTCTCATTGCACTGCCTCGTAAGCTGTTTTTCGTTCGCATATGATGAATGGGTAAAAGCCGTTTCAAGAAGCGAGATATCCTTGAAAGCATACCCTATTTCTTTTTGAAATTCTTCAAACAATGTTTTTCCTCCTTTGCTTTTTTTGTTATAACACAGATTCTGCTGAAAAACTAATTTTTCTTCCCTAATGCTTTCATAAAATTTTCAAGGTCCTCAATTCCTCTTTTTGAAAGCGCTTGATATCGAAGCTTTTTATCTCGTATTTTCGGTTCGATGGCAGGCAGCACACCGAAATTTGCGCCCATAGGCTGAAAATCGGTTACGGTCTCGTCGCTTATATAGCGTGAAAGCGCACCTATCATTGTCGTTTCGGGAAGAATCACGGTTTTTTCGCCTTTGAGTCTTCTTGCCATATTAAAGCCTGCCATAATTCCCGAAGCGGCGGATTCCATATAACCTTCAACTCCGGTGATCTGTCCGGCAAAGAAAAGAAGCGGTCTTGCCCTGAAACTGAAATCGCCGTTAAGAAGCCGGGGTGAGTCTATGAATGTGTTTCTGTGCATAACGCCGTACCGCACAAATTCGGCCGTCTTAAGAGCCGGTACCATTGAAAAGACTCTCTTCTGCTCACCGAATTTGAGGTTGGTCTGAAAGCCCACAAGGTTATACATTGTACCGCTGCTGTTTTCTTTGCGAAGCTGAAGCACAGCCCAAGGTCTGCGACCGGTTTTCGGGTCACGAAGTCCAACGGGTTTAAGAGGACCGAAACGCATTGTGTCCGCCCCTCTTGAAGCCATAACTTCTATAGGCATAC
>CANQLQ010000083.1 GCA_947624755.1 uncultured Clostridia bacterium
CCATTTAAGACTGCCTGTAACATCTTGTTCAATAACATTATTTTCGATAGCGACCTTGTCGTTTTCGGCAGGGGTGTACTCAGCTTTGAAAGTATATGTTCCGCTCTTTGCCGGACGCCAAGAAAATCTTGTAAGATACTTTACGCCGTCCTTTGTCGATTCGATAAGTTCTCCGTTGGCGTAAACCTTGAATGTTCCAAAAGGTTGGTCGTTATAATTCAAACCGTCTATGATCAGTTCATCTTTGTCTATATACCATGAGATTCGAGGTGTTACAAGTTTCTTTACAGCAACAATTTTAAACTGTACCGCAGTATTTGCATAGTTGGTATTTTGAGGTTCTAATTGCGCTGTAGCAGTATATTCTTCTTCATTTTCCAAAGTAAAATCAGACCATTGATATGCCAGTTTAATACCTACTATATTAATAAACCCAATTTTAAATGTTCCGCAGTTGGCTTTTAGACTTTCAAGCTTAGTTTTAAGAGAATTAAGGTTCCATGTTCCCAATGTTAGGGGAATTTCAGGAACATAGGCTTCACCGTTTTCGTCAATAAAAGAGACGGGAGCTTTTTCTACGTTAACGAATAAATCTATAGGTATTGATTCCTGCTCTGCATCGTCAGGTTTCCATACCATTTCAATAGTGTTATTGCCGCCCCTTAATTCTTGGTCGGGGTTGACTAATTCAATGCTTCCCGAACTTACGTTTGAATGAATCGTAAGGTCGGAAGCTTTTAAACCTTCTCTGTATGTAATAGGCTCTACCGTGGGGAATTCTTTGATGGGCGGCTCGCTTTGGTCACCGTCTACTCTTACATAAACATATGTCTTGAGTTCCAGATAACCCATAACTCTTATGGTTACCATATAGTAACCTGATTGAGTTGGTTTTTTTAAGGGCGTCTTCCATGAAAAAGTATATTCTTCATTAATTTCAACGCCGGTAATTGCATTTTTTAATTTAACTCCATTCAGTTCCTTAGCTAATCTAAGTTGTGTATTAGAAACAATATCTACTGTAGGCATTGTACCGTCAATTTCCATTGTGGGAGCGGAAACAGTATAGCGCGCATTCGGAGTGTTTAATATTTCAAAAGAGGAATACAAATCACTGTCATCAGGCACAAATCTTATATCTGAACGCTTATCCATCGAACCAAGAAGTTCAGGTGCATAATTTGGGTCAATAAATTCCCAAGAACCCGATATAACTGTTCCGTTTTCTGTTCCGTCAGTTGTTACTTTTCCACCTGTAATCGTTAAATAATCGCCGATTCTTTGTTCAGGATATATAGTTCCCTCTATTGTAGGATATTCTACAACATTTTCTTCTGACAGTGGCATTGGTTCAGCTTCCGCAAATGCGGGTATGAAAGACAATACCATTAGCGACATGACAAGAAAAACAGCACATATATTTTTCAATGCTTTGTTGGATTTACTTAACATAGTCAATCTCCTTTTTCTTTAAAAAATTTTTTCAAGTCCGGACTTTTCTGTAATATTGTGTATATATTGCAAACAAACTACGGCTTGCCCAAAGTCCAAAAAAGATAAGCTTTCATTTGTCCGCAATTTTTGCCTTACTGCTGCCCCCCTTTTTGAATGGATTATTTATTATAAGGAATCTCTGATTAAATCATCGCTTCCTTAAAATTGCATACGATAACAGATTTTTATTTCGCTGTCTGCTTCACCGAAATGTGATTTTTATGTTCCGTTATTTTTTCAATATTAAGTCATATATCTTTCTCCTTTTGCTATTATTTGTCTGTTTGACTCAATAATAATAACATATTAGGTTTAGTTTATCAACCTATTACCTTGTTTTTACGCATTTTAAGTTGTGCTAAAATAAACATATTAGGTTGGGTGATCATATGAATAACTATAAAAAAGAAATGGGTATCAGGATACGGGTACAGCGCAAAAAACTATTGCTTACTCAGGAAGAAGTAGCCGAGAAATTAGGAATTTCCGTCAAGCATTTTAGTGAAGTAGAAAGAGGTCTTACAGGAATATCAATAGAAAATCTTATAAAATTAAGTAATATTTTGGGCTTGAGTTTGGACTATATTATAAAAGGCGAAACCGATAAATTTAATTGGGACAGTACCCTGTCCTTATTGGAAAGCGTACCTAAAGAAAAAGAAAACCTAATCCAAGATTTAATAAAATTGGGCATACGGCTGTTACAGAATTGATAGAGAATGGTCGAATTTTTAAAAAAGCTCCTTTTTAAAAATTACTGTTTAAAAGAAAAAACCGGGAGATTCGTTAAAATGAATTTCCCGGCTATTTATATATTATATACATTGATCAGAAATTACTTACCCCCATATAAAACAAAGAGATCCGCCCCCGGACCTCTTTACTGTGATATTATGACTGCGCCTTTTATTATTCTGCCTTTTCGGACGCCGGTTTTTTATCAACTTCAACATCATCATAGTTATCTTTCAGACCGTATTCATCAAAGATGAAAAGAGTCTGAAGACAGATGTCAAGACATTTTTCAATCGTCTTTTGTTCCATAATTTCAGGAAGGTCATCTCTTGTATGATAATATTTCGGAGGAGCCGGATCCATTGCGGCAAGAGTTGCGGCAGGAATACCAAGTCTTGTAATCCGAGCCGCATCAGATGAACCGAAGTAAACCGATGCATAAGGGAGATCAAGACCGGCACGTTCCGCACCTTTTTTCATAAGAGCGCAAACTCTCGGGTCATTTTTTACCGTACCTGTCATATCGCGGCTGTAAATTGCCATGTAATCATAATCTTTGAGCGTATCCATACCAAAGAAAACGGAAGGAATCTCCTTGAGTTCTTTGTTATGTTTTGTTCCGTATGCCTTAGCGCCCCGAAGGCCGGCTTCTTCACAACCGGTTGTAACAGCTACAACTTCTGTATTTTCAAAAGTGATATTGTTGTCCTCAAGAAATTTGAGAACTGCAACTGAAGTGACTGAACCGGTGAGGTTATCGTTTGCACCCATAACAGGTCTTTTGAAATTCGTGAAAAACAAAACCATAACAAAACCGGGAACGAATACAAGCTGGATATAGCGAAGAACAACAACCGCTCCGGTTACTTCTCCGCCGACAGCGCCGAATTTCGCAACACTGATTATTGAAGTAATAAGCACAAAGAACATTCCTATAATTGCGTAACATATTGTGCCAATAAGCAAAACCCTGCCGCCGAGGTGAGTGTATGTCCACTCATAGGCGGAGTCAATATGTCCGCTGAAAATAATTCTTTGCTTTACTTCACCTGTCGGCTTTCTTGTTCCGATAACATTACACGACGCAGCTTTCGGAAAAATCGGATCAAGAAATTCCCAATACATAAGAAATTCCGTAAAAATGCAAACAACCGCAATTGCAGTAAGAACAAGAGAAACGATTGGCATATTAAGGAACGAAAACAAAACCGCAAGTAAAAGTGCAATTCCGTCAATTACTACCCAACCCATAAAAGCATACTTGCTTAGCTTGAAGTCCTCGGTAACAACTGTGTCCGCACAGGTTTTCATTTCTTCAGCCATCATAGTTTGGGCATCACGCTCTTTTTGACTGCCCGATTCACGGGGACCTATTTCCTTGCAGACTTTTTTAATCTCTCTTACCGTATAGTTAGTGTACATACGAAGAGAAGAAGTGTAATTTTTTACGCTTTCATTAGCTTTCATCCGCTAAACTCCTTTCCATTAAAGACAAATGCAATAAACATTCGGCGAGATTTATTCTATCACCAGAGCGGCTTAAAGTCGATAGAATTTTGAATTATTAAAAATTTTTTCACAATTAAGAAACGCCGGTTAATAAAGATAATTAGGGAAGCACTGATTAATTCAGGGTGTCCTGCACGCATGGCGTGCAGCAATTACGCGGGATAGAAATTATATAAAAATATAATTTTACACCGCGAAAACACTTTGTTCCCAATTTGAAAGCATCTTTTTATTCCAAAAATTTAAGGCAATACTTTGTGTATTAACGAGAATTTTTGGGCTAAATGACGGAATAATTTACCGTCAAGTAGGGCAGCTTGTATTAATCAGTGATTCCTTAGACCTAACATTCATAATCTACGCTTGCTCTGTCCTCTCTGACAAGAGCAACATAAGACGAAACCGCCTTGTGGTCAGGATGGACGGTATATGCCGCAACATCTTCAAGACTGTCAAAGGTGCTTATGAGAACTGCATCGTACATTCCGTTCTTTGTGTTTACATTCAAATGAACCTGCATTGAACGGATAAAGTCAATTTTAGACGGCAATTCTTCAAGCATGGATTTTACAAGTTCAATATTCTCCTTTTTTGTTCTGCCCTGTGCGAAATCTTTGAATTTCCACATAACGATATGCTTGATCATAAATTTTTCTCCTCTACTTTACAATTTATCCGGTTTTTTAACTACGGAATCAGTTATTCCCTAATACTAAATCAGTCATTTATATTGGTCTTTTTCGCGCCGCTCGGCGTCTGATTTTAAATAACGATCAGTATGAGTTTAACTTTATCATTTTTAAAGAAAAAAGTCAAGATATGAAGTATTCACACCTTGACAATTTCTTTATCAAATAAGGACTTTGATTATTCTTCCCATATAAATCTTCTGCAATATTGTCTTAGTATGCAATTGCCTGCATTCTGGAGATTAAGGTATCACTTCTTACAGACGACATATTATTGCAGAAAAGTATATCGTTAATGCCCTTTTCCTTAGCAAAGGAAATAAAGCCCTCTTTGTAGTAGCGGTAATCTATTACATAAACCTTTTTGTAATGTCCTGCTATAAAAGGTATAATCGCATTACCGAAGCTGTCTTTAATAACAAGGCAGGTTTTACCCTTTTCCTTGCCGGTATTTTCAATTACCGTAAACGGATTATCGCCTGCGGAAAAAGCGCTGTATTTTTGCGTAAGCGGATAGTTAGTTACATCGTTGACAAGCTTCCACTCTATTTTTTGACCGCCGGAAGTTGTATAAGTCAGTGTAGTTTTATAATTCGGTAAATAAGCTATCAGCTCGTCGGGATTATTCTTCATTCGTGAGTTCATTGTATCTCTGTAAAACGAACCGAGGAAATCGCCGTAGCTTTCCTTTGTAAATTTATCAAGCCCTCTCGGAGTAAATCCTGCGGATACGGCATAATCACAATAGGCATAATATGCGCCGAGGGCTGTCCAGTGGTGGTCTGTTCTGAAATATATATATTCATCTCTGTGCATACGCATTGTTTTATATATATTGACCTTGTTTACATCATCTGAAAATGAGCCGAAAATATAATCCATAACCTCTGACTGATTAGTAGTGTTTATGCCTTTTCTTACATTATCCGACATTGTTATGTCAATACTTGTCGGAATAAGCATTGAATATACCTTTGATTTACCGCTTAGCGAAGATGCCGTTTTGTTAAGAACCGAAATATATTTATCGGCAACACCTTGATTAAACGAACAGTATTCATAACCCGAATCACCGATAACAACAATATTGTCAAGCGTCTGTGTCACTTCGCCAAGCTGATCCGGCACATCAGGTTCGGTTTCGGTTTCAGTTTCAGTCTCCGGTTCTGATGAGGTTTCACTGCTGTCTTTTTCGCTGTCGGGTATTGTTTCGGCAATATTATCATTCAGACCGTATATTCTGTCCCCAAAACCGCTGAGTTCCTTAAGGTTGTTATTTGCCTCGATCATCTTTTCACGAAACGGAAATGTATCGGAAAACCATGTGTCTATACTTTTAAAATATGAACCGTCTAAAAGAGTCGAAACACTAAAAGAAGGGAATTTCGCAAGCTCTCTTTTTTCGGATTCTGAATATTTGGGTCTTAGAGGGATAAGAACGGAAACAAACATTCCGCAAATCACTAAAAGCGAAAAAAGGCACGGCAAAATAACTTTGTAAAGCTTGATGTATTTTTTTACACCGTTCATATATTTTTGACTGTATTCTTTATTTTTCATTCGCTGCCCCCTCCCTTTTTTTTAAAATTGAAAATACAAAAACGGATTATAGCTGTCACCGACAAGAGCCATTGTTGAAAGAACAAGCATAGCAATCGGAACAGCAATTTTTCTCGTGACGTTGAATATTGCAGTATGCGGATTCGTTCTTGCATAATAAGTAATCATATTTCCAACCTTTTTCATAAGCGGTGTTGCGGAAATGATAAGAATTATAATAAAAATTATATTGTTTTTAAACAGGGTCGTAATTTCAAAGTTAGTAAATCCGTTTGAATTAAGCGCAAACATACCTTTGAATACCGTAAGTGCGATTGAAAGATTTTTGAATCTGAAAATAAGCCAGCCGAAGAATACAACCGTAAGCAGATAAACGTGTGATATCCACGGCAAAACCTTTTCACGCTTTTCTTCCGGAAAGAGCTTTTCAAGGGAAATAAAAACAAAAAAGTAAAGTCCCCACAAAACATAGTTCCAGCTCGCACCGTGCCACAGACCGGTAAGAAACCAGACAACAAAAGTATTTATAACAGTTCTGACTTTCCCTTTACGGTTCCCTCCGAGAGGAATATAAACATAATCTCTGAAAAATGAACCGAGAGACATATGCCATCTGCGCCAAAATTCCGAGACGGATTTTGA
The DNA here is from genome assembly GCA_947624755.1 of uncultured Clostridia bacterium. GTDB lineage: Bacteria > Bacillota > Clostridia > Oscillospirales > Acutalibacteraceae > UBA6857. The sequence goes on from CANQLQ010000083.1 coordinate 6,630, forward strand.
AAGATAGGGGTAATCAAAGTTTTCTTTATAGTGGAAGCCTATCATCTGACCCATACCTATTGCCATATCGCTGTATGCCGAAAAATCAAGATAAATTTGAAGCATATAGAAAAACATTCCGAGCCATAAGCCGAGAGCGGGTCTTGATGAAAGAATTGCAATATTTTTTGAAAGGTCATCCGCAACTGCAAGAGCGCTGTCTCCGAGAAGGATCATGTCCGCAAAGCTTCCGCAGTTATTGGCAAGAAGAGCTTTTTTTCCAAGTCCTATACTAAAGCGCGTTATACCTTTTGAAACCTCTGAAAAATCGGTATGCCTTGAAACAATTTCGTTATTGATATCTTTATAGCGCACAATGGGGCCTGCTATGCACTGATGAAAAAGACTTGCATATAAAAGTATATTCCAATAATTTTCCTGCGCCTCTACCTCACCTTTGTATACATCGGCAACATAGGACAGAAGCTGAAAAGTATAAAAGGAAATTCCTATCGGAAGTGCAATCTGAACAATATTTTCGGGAAAACCCGTCACCGCTTTTATATTTTCAAGAATAAAGGTAAGATATTTAAAAATTCCGAGAAGGCCGAGGTCAACAACACATGCACCGACAAACGCAAGTTTGGCCTTTTTTGTACCCCTGTTTTTTTCTATTGCTTTTGCAAGAAGAAAATCGGCAAATGCTTCACCAACCAAAATCAGCACATAAACAGGCTCTCCCCACGCATAAAAAAAGAGCGAAAAGACAATAAGAACAGCATTTTTTATCTTCAAACCTTTTGCGTAATAATAGAAAATCATACATAAAGGAAAAAATAAATATATAAAAAACAAGTTTGAAAAAACCATTTTTCCCTCCATTATATTTAAAAAAAAACAAAAACTTACATAAATTAATCTTTTTTTGTATCAAATATTATATATCCGTATTTAATCTATATTTTGCTTTTTTAAAAATATTGTATGATTTTAAAAAATTTCATGTATTCGATTTTTGCATAACTTCCATTACTTAAAGTAATATTGATTTTCATTTAAAATCATGCGCCGAGCGGTGCAGATCAGCAAAATAAAAACTGCCGACAGAAAAACACTTCGGCAGTTTTTATTTTGATTAAGTAAGCTATGATTAAATCACGTTTAGGGCTTAATACTCATCTTGCTTGCAAATATTCCGTAATACTTTGCCAAAATACTCGGCAATACACAAAGTATTAACTTGTATTTTTGGAACATAAAAATATACTTCCAAATTAGAGACAAAGTATTTTCGCGGAGTAAAATTATAATTTTATATAA
>CANQLQ010000084.1 GCA_947624755.1 uncultured Clostridia bacterium
CATCGCCCGCAGGAGTTACGCGTGTTGGATTGATGTAAGCCTTTACCACTTGCCCCACGGCACGGCTTGGTGCTGAACCTATTTTCGTAATTTTTCGGTTAAGCAATTTTGCCTCCCCTGAAAGGGGCGGTGTCACACGCAGTGTGACGGAGGGGTCACGCATGGCGTGCGGCAGTTACGCGGCGGACATCGCCCGCAGGAGTTACGCGGCGGACATCGTCCGCAGGAGTTACGCGGGGTAAATTTATGTTTAACATCAAATTAACCCCGCGAAAACACTTTGTCCTTAATTTGTGTATTGCCGAGTATTTTGGCAAAGTATTACTGAAAATTTGCAAGCAAGATTCCTTAACAATAACTGTTTTATTATACTACATTTTTGTTTTCCCTGCAAGTGGATAAAAGTCAGTTTTCCAATTGTATAAATTTTATGTAAAGAAAAGAAAATTGTTTGCGGTTTTGTCAAAGTGTATAAAAAAAGATTCTTGTTTTTGTGATATGTTACCGCAGAATTTTATTGACATTTGTATTTTTTTGTATTAAAATAATTATCAAGTTTAAGAAGCTTACGCTTTAAACTGTTAAAATACAATACGGAGGTATAATTAAATGAAAAAAGCAATGAAATGGCTTGCTGTTGTTCTTTGTGTTGCGCTTGTTGCTGTAACACTTGTTTCATGCGGCGGCAACCAGGAATCCCAAACAACATCAGATCAGTCCGAAACACAAAAAACCGAACTTGCAGCTGATCAAGTTTTCAATATCGGCGTTCTCCAGCTTATGCAGCATCCGGCGCTACGAAGCAACAAGAGGCTTCCAGGAAAAGCTTACCGAACTGCTTGGCGAAGAACACGTTAAGTTTAACGTTCAGAACGCAGCGGGCGAACCTAACACCTGCGCAGCAATTGCAAACCAGTTTGTAGCGTCAAAGGTTGACCTTATCATGGCTAACGCTACTCCAGCTGTTCAGGCTTCTTCAGCCGCTACATCAGAAATTCCTATTCTCGGCACATCAGTTACAGAATACGGTGTTGCTCTTGAAATCAAAGATTTCACTGGCAAGACAGGCATCAATGTTTCAGGTACATCGGACCTTGCTCCTCTTGACAGACAGGCAGCAATGTTTGCCGAACTTCTTCCTGAAGCAAAGAACATCGGTATTATCTACTGCTCAGCTGAAGCAAACTCAAAATATCAGGTAGAAGTTGTTAAGTCTGAACTTGAAAAGGCAGGCTGCACCGTTACAGAATATCCGTTTGCTGACTCAAACGATATTTCAGCTGTTGTAACAAAGGCTGTCAGCGAATGTGACGCTCTCTACATTCCTACAGATAATCAAGCAGCAAACAATACAGAACTCATCAACAACATCGCTGAACCTGCTGGTATACCCATCATTGCAGGTGAAGAAGGCATCTGCTCGGGCTGCGGTATCGCAACTCTTTCAATCAGCTACTATGACCTTGGTGTTGCAACTGCTGAAATGGCATATGAAATCCTTGTAAACGGTGCAAACCCGGCTGAAATGGAAATCGGCTATGCTGAAAATGTTACACCGAAATATGACAAGGATCGCTGCGAAAAACTCGGAATCAAAATTCCTGACTCATATACGGCAATAGAAACTGAAACCGAAGCTAAATAAGCTGAATAATTTAAAAATTTTATGAAAGCGGAGCAATCCGCTTTCGTCTTATAAAAAAAAATGGCGGTAAGAGCCGATGTTCTTATCGCTTTTTAGTCATATTTAGGAGTGAAAATATGTCCGCATTTTTAAACGCATTGCCGGGTGCCGTGGCTCAGGGTATTATCTGGGGCATTATGGCAATCGGTGTTTATATTACATTCAGAATCCTTGACATTGCAGACCTCACCGTTGACGGTACCATGTCAATCGGCGGCGCAACATTTGTTGTGCTTTCAACATCGGGTGTAAATGTTTATTTAAGCCTTTTGGTTGCTTTTCTTGTGGGCTGTCTTGCCGGTTTTGCAACGGGTATTTTCCATACCGTTTTCGGAATCCCCGCAATACTTTCCGGTATTCTTACACAGCTTGCTCTATATTCAATTTATCTTCGTATTACAGATGCAAGGTCAAATGTTGCCATTAACTACAGAAACTACAATCTTCTTCTGACCTTGCACGATATACCGAAAGCAATTCTTGTTGCTTCCATTTTTGCGGTTCTTCTCATTGCCGTACTTTATTGGTTTTTCGGAACTGAAATCGGTTCATCAATCCGTGCGACAGGCTGCAATCTTGCAATGTCAAGAGCAAACGGTATCAACACAAGCTTCAACAAGGTTTTCGGTCTTGTTCTTTCAAACGGTATTGTTGCAATTTCCGGCGCTCTTCTTGCTCAGTATTCAGGTGCGGCAGACATCAACATGGGAAAAGGCGCTATAGTTATCGGACTTGCCGCCGTAATTATCGGCGAGGTTATTTTCGGCAAGGTATTCAGAAATTTTGCGCTGACTCTTGTTGCTCTTGTTTTGGGCGGTATTATCTATTATGTAGTTATCACTCTTGTGCTTCAGCTCGGTCTTAACGCAAATGACCTGAAGATGTTCACGGCAATTGTTGTTGCTATTTTCCTCGGCGTACCGTACTGGAGAGCAAAAGCAGCTGTAAAAATGCGCCGCAATAAAAAGGCGGAAGCCGTAACTGTAGGAGGTTCAGACAATGCTTGAAATTAAAAATGTGTCAAAAACCTTCAACCCGGGAACCATAAATGAAAAGAAGGCTCTCAACGGTGTTAACCTCACGCTTAACGACGGCGATTTTGTAACAGTCATCGGCGGTAACGGCGCGGGCAAGTCAACGATTATGAATATGATCACCGGCGTTTATCCGGTTGACAGCGGTTCAATTGTCATTGACGGCATTGATGTCACCGCAATGTCGGAGCATAAACGTGCAAAATATTTCGGCAGAGTTTTCCAAGACCCGATGAACGGAACGGCCGCAAATATGGAGATAATCGAAAACCTTGCGATAGCGGCAAAACGCGGAAAAAGAAGAACCCTTCGCTACGGTGTATCCAAAAAAGAAAAGGAAGCTTATAAAGAGCTTCTCAAGACGCTTGACCTTGGACTTGAAAACAGACTTACTTCAAAAGTGGGACTTCTTTCGGGCGGTCAAAGACAGGCTCTTACGCTTCTTATGGCAACTCTTCAAAAGCCGAAGCTTCTTCTTCTTGATGAACACACGGCTGCACTTGACCCGAAAACTTCGTCAAAGGTTCTTTCGCTTAGCAAAAAAATCATTGAAGAAAATAATCTTACAACAATGATGGTTACTCACAATATGAACGACGCTATAGAATACGGTAACCGCCTTATTATGATGCACGAAGGAAGAGTTATACTTGATATAAGCGGAGAAGAAAAGAAAAACCTTACCGTTGAAATTCTTCTTCATAAGTTTGAAGAGGTCAGCGGAACTGAATTTGCAAACGACAAAGTTCTTCTTTCCAAATAAAAGTTTAAAAAAAGCAGATTGCTTGCGCGGTCTGCTTTTTTTCGGCTTAAAGAAACTATGCTTAAATTATCGTTTTTACATTTAAGGAATCACTGATTATTACAAGCTGCTCTGCTTGCCGCCTTGTCCCTTATTTCAGCGAAAATGTTGTATGAAGCTTGACGGAAAGAGTCAATAATGCAAATTTTCAGTAATTATTTTTCATAATATGAACAACAAGAATTTTTTAAAAATTTTTTGAAAAAAATGCCGAAAATCGGCTAATATTTTTATACATTTTTTTCTGCTGTTTAATTAGAATATTTTGTTGACATCAAACTTTTATAGTATTATAATTCTCATGGAAACCTTGATTAATTCACGGGCACTTCCATTATGTAAGCACCCTGAATTAATCAGTGTTTCCTAAGGCAAGGGCGTCGTTCAATATTGAACTGCGCCCTTTTTTGCGGAAATACTTTGCAGTATAATGCAAAAATGAAATTCATATAATATAGGAGACAGAAAGAATGAAAAATTTAGGTTACTACAACGGAAAATTTGGTGAAATTGAAGATATGGCCGTGCCGATGAACGACCGTGTAAGCTTCTTCGGTGACGGTGTTTATGACGCTACCTACAGCCGCAATTACAAAATTTTTGCCCTTGATGAACACATTGACCGTTTCTTCAACAGCGCCGCACTGCTTAAAATTGACCTTGGAATGTCAAAACCGGAAATGAAGGATATTCTCAACGAGATGGTTTCAAAAATGGACAGCGGTAACCTTTTCGTTTATTGGCAGGCAACAAGAGGAACAGGAATGCGCAACCATGCTTTTCCGTCTGACGGTTCAAAGGCAAATTTTTGGATAACACTCACACCTAAGGATATTGTTGATACATACGAAAAAATTAAGCTTACAACAATGGAAGATACCCGCTTTTTCCATTGCAACATTAAAACTCTTAACTTAATTCCGAGCGTAATGGCTTCTCAAAGAGCAAAGGAACTCGGCTGCGATGAAACTGTTTTCCACCGTGGAGACAGAGTTACCGAATGTGCGCACAGTAATGTTTCAATACTCAAAGACGGAATTTTCAGAACCGCTCCGACCGATCATCTCATTCTTCCGGGTATTGCAAGGGCTCATCTTATAAAAGCCTGCAAAAAGCTTGGCATAGGCGTTGACGAATATCCGTTCACTCTTGAAGAGCTTTTTGATGCCGATGAAATTATTGTTTCTTCATCAGGTTCACTTTGTCTTGCGGCTAATGAGATAGACGGCAAAAAGGTCGGCGGCAAAGCCGGTAAACTTCTCAAGGCAATACAGGACGAAGTCCTTGACGAGTTTATGAAAGAAACCGAATAACAGCGGGCTATGCTGACATAAGCGTCGGTATTGCAAAAACAGCACATTGAATAAGAAAGTAAAAAATCCCCGGAAAGGAAACGCAAATTTATTGTTTTGCGAAAATATATTAAATGACACAACAGGAACTTACAATTTTAAATCTTGGTCAGAGTCTTGATGACCTTGCAAATCTCGACCCGAGAGGCTACGGCGTATGCAAAATTCTTTACAAAGCGTCAAGGGAATATACCGGAAAGCCTCTTTGCATGAATGCGGCTATGAAGCTTGCTTCGACCCTTAAAGAAGGCGATTTTGTCTATATAATGACCGGCTTTGTCCTTCGTCCGTTCAAGCACGCAGAGACAGACGGAATAATAAGCTCGATTCTTCTTTGCCGCGCTTTGGTAAAAGCCTTTGGCATAAAGCCCATTGTTATTTGTCCCAAAGAAAATCTTAAAGCGGTTGAAAATCTTGCGGCGTGCGTAGGGCTTCATCTTTTCAGCAACTTTGAAGAACTCAGAGAAATACCCGTTTCAATGGGCGTTGTTGTCTTTACCAAAGATGTAAACGAAGCGCTGAAACAGGCGGATGAAATTCTTGCCGCCGCAGCGCCGAAGGCTGTTATAAGCATTGAATGTCCGGGCGCAAACGAAAACGGTGTTTACCATAACGCAACGGGGCTTGATGTAACCGAGCTTGAAGCAAAACAGGATATCCTTTTTGAAAAGGCTCAAAAAATGGGCGTTCTCAATATTGCGATAGGTGACCTCGGCAATGAAATGGGTATGGGTACGATAGCTCCGCAGCTTGAAAAATATATTCCTTATGCAGGCAGGGGCAGATGCCGCTGCGGCTGTGAGGGAGGGCTTGCGGTTAAAACAAAAACAGACAATATTATCACGGCGACCGTATCGGACTGGGGCTGTTATTCAATGATTGCCGCACTCGCTTTTCTTGTCGGTGATATTGACGTTATGCATACTTCGGACCTTGAAAAAGAAGCTGTTGTTACTGCCTGCCGAAGCGGTATGATAGATATGTACGGCTGGCAGATCCCTTCAATTGACGGCTTTGGACTTGAAATCAATATGCCTATTGTTGCGCTTATGCGCGAAATGGTCGTTCAGGCAATAAGACATAAAGATACTTGCAAAACCTGGTTTGAAAAGGTTGAAGAACTAAAATTTTTTGGTGAATAACAATGGTTGAACTCAAGTTTCTTCCTTGCGGCGACAGTGCGGTAACGGTTTGGTTTTCTGAAAAAATGAGTGAAAGCGTAAACCGTCAGATCCGTTTCCTTGCCGCAGAGCTTGAAAGCGGAAAAGTCAAAGGTGTTCGTGAATGTGTTCCGACCTTCTGTTCGGCAACGGTTTATTTTGACCCTTTCAAAACTTCGCTTAAGAAGCTGAAAAAATCAATTACAAAAATTATATCATGTTATAAGGAGGAAGGCGCCGCAAAAAAGCGTGTCTTCCTTATTCCCGTTTGCTATGAAGGTGAATTTTCTCCCGACCTTGAAGACGTTGCAAAGCATTCGGGGCTTACCGCCGAAGAGGTTATAAAAATTCACAGCGGCAGGGATTATCTGATTTATATGCTCGGTTTTCTCCCCGGATTTCCGTATCTTGGCGGAATGGACGAGCGGATAGCAACGCCCCGTCTTGATACTCCGAGAACAAGCATACCGGCAGGAGCAGTCGGTATCGGCGGCGAACAAACCGGTATTTATCCCCTTGCCTCACCCGGAGGCTGGAGACTTATCGGAAGAACACCGATAAGACCGTATGACCCGAAAAGAAAAGAGCCTATTCTTTACAAAGCGGGCGACTATATCCGCTTTTGCCCGGTAAAAAAAGAAGAATATGAGAAGATAGAAAAAGAGGTTCAGTCGGGAACATATACGGTTGAAATAAAAGAAGAAAGTGTGTGAGCAAAAATGAAAATGACAATACTTTCGGCGGGGTCGCTCACTACGGTTCAAGATGAGGGACGGTTCGGATTTATGCAGTCCGGATTTTCTCCAAGCGGTGCGATGGATATCCGCTCACTTAGAATCGCAAACCTTCTTGTCGGCAATTCACAGGGACAGGGCGCTCTTGAAATGACGATGATGGGCATTACTGCAAAATTTGACTGTGATGCGGTTATTGCAATCACCGGCGCAGATATGCAGCCGAAAATAGGCGAAGAGGATTGTCCGATGTATGAGGCTGTTCAAGTAAAAAAAGGTTCTGTGCTTAAAATGAAAGCCGCAAAATCGGGTATGAGAGCATACCTTGCCGTTGCCGGCGGTTTTGACCTTGCGCTTGTAATGGGCAGTATGTCAACGAATATGAAATGTAAAGTCGGCGGCTTTGAGGGAAGAAAGCTTCAAAACGGCGATGAAATCCCGCTTCGCTTTGAAACCGGTCTTTCGCTTATCGGTCATCGAAAAATAAAATGCCAAGAGAAATATCCGAAAGAAATTACCGTCCGTGTAATTCTCGGCCCGCAGGACTTCGTCTTTAGCGAAAAAGGAATTGAAACCTTTCTTTGCACTTCATATACGGTCACGGACAAGTCGGACAGAATGGGTATAAGACTCGACGGAGCAAAAATAGAAAGCAAAAGCGCAGTTGATATAATTTCCGACGGCGTTGCGACCGGCTCGATTCAAATTCCGGCTGCCGGCACACCTATAATTATGATGGCCGACAGGCAGACTACGGGAGGTTATGCAAAAATCGCAACGGTCGTTTCGGCTGACCTTCCAAAAATTGCTCAGGCAAAACCGGGTACAAAGGTTAATTTTGCCGCGGTAACACCCGAAGAGGGAGCAAAAATTTACAAAAGCGAAATCAAAGAAATGAACAATCTTGAATATACAATGATGTTTGTAAGATAAAAGTGATAACTGACAGATGAAAATGAAGATTGTTAATGAAGCTCTGATTAAATCTAAGCACGCATGGCGGTGGGCATCGGCACGCATGGCGTGCGGCAATTACGCGGAGTAGATTATACAGGCTTTTACTCTTACGCCGCGAAACGACTTGTGTTGTTAATTGTGAAAAATTTTAGTCAGTATGCATCGCCCACGGCGG
>CANQLQ010000085.1 GCA_947624755.1 uncultured Clostridia bacterium
CGTCATTGCAGGCGTCAAGACCGCCGAGAAGGTTCAGCACGGTTGACTTGCCGGCGCCGCTTGCGCCGACGATGAGACAAAATTCACCTTTTTCGATTCCGAACGAAACTCCGTCAGCGGCGTTAATAACAATTTCACCGGACTGGTATCTTTTGTAAACCTTATCAAATTCAATAAAACTCATTGTCTAAGCCATAAAGCACAGATTTTACCAAAGGTTTTTCCGTGCTATCCTTTCTTTTTTCAGAATGTCAAGGATTGTCAAAATTTGATTTAATTTTTACAGCCCTAAGCTTTTTCCGAAAATTATTTTCTTGCTTTTTCGCAGGCTTCCCATACACCGTTTATGTATGCGGCGCCGAGCGCTCGGTCAAAAAGTCCGTAACCGGGTCTTGCTTTTTCGCCCCAAATCATTCTGCCGTGGTCGGGACGAATGTAGCCGTCAAAGCCTGCGTCCTGAAGGGCTTTTACAATTTCATAGATGTCAAGACTGCCTGCCGAAGAAAGATGAGCCGTCTCATTGAAGCGGTTTCCGGCAACCTTGACGTTTCTGATGTGGGCAAAGTATATTCTATCTCCGACCTCCCTTATCATTGCGGGAAGGTCATTTTTTTCCGAAGCGCCGAGCGAACCTGTGCAGAAGGTAAGTCCGTTATACGGGCTGTCAACAAGCTTGAGGAATCGTTTAAGCGAATCAATATCCTTAATAATTCTCGGAAGGCCGAAAATATCCCATGGCGGATCGTCCGGGTGAATGGCCATTTTAACGTCGCATTCCTCGCAGACGGGAATAATCTTTTCAAGGAAATATTTAAGGTTTGACCAAAGATCCTCCGCCGTGATATTTTTGTATTTTTCAAAAAGCTCTTTGATTTCGCCCATACGCTCTGTTTCCCAGCCGGGCATTGCATAGCCGTTTGAATTGTCGTCAATTTCACGGAACATATCTTCGGGGCTTTTGCCCTCTATCTGTTCGCCGTAATAGCAAAGGCAGGTTGCGCCGTCGCCCATATCCATCGCAAGGTCGGTTCTTGTCCAGTCAAAGACAGGCATGAAGTTGTAGCAAATTACTTTAACGCCGACTTTTGCAAGATTGCGAATTGAGGTTATATAGTTTTCGATATATTTTTCTCTTGAAGGCAGACCGAGTTTAATGTCCTCGTGAACATTTACGCTTTCGATACATTCCATAGTAAGGCCTGCATCTTCAATCTCCTTTTTCATTTCGGTAACCATTTCTAAAGTCCACGGTTCACCGCAGGGAAGGTAATGAAGCGCCGGAACAACGCCGACGACGCCCGGAATTTGACGGATTTGTTCAAGAGATACGGTATCCTTGTCTTTTCCGAACCATCTGAATGTCATTTGCATAATAGAAAATTCCTTTCTTGATAAATTTTAAGGAAGCGCTGATTAAGGAAGCGCTGATTTATTCAGTGGTTCCTTAATTTATTATTCCTTTGTCCGTATAGGTATCGGTTTCAATAGTTTCACCTGTATTTTTGTCAACAACCGTTATATCGACCCGATAGTCGTCGTCGGTTGTGTAAAGCTGGTAAAGCAGACAGCTTTGAGCCATCATATAAGAAGCGGCGGAATCTTTGGAATATTTCTTTGCGTCTACGGAATAAACAACGCTTTTGAAATTATCCTTGTCAAAGCTTTCAATTTTGTCGATATACGGATAATCTTTGCTGTCTGCAATTTCATAAATAGAGCCGACAACCTTCATTCCGATACGGGACAAAAGAAGCTCGTGAGTCAAAGCCTTCATTGTTATAGTTACGGTTTGGGCTCTTTTGTTGATTTTCGCTTTAAGAAAGCCGTATTCGGCGCAGTAGGCGTCCATGTCATTACGGTATTTTTCGTCGATAACGTCAAGCGGAATTGTTATTTTGACTTTTTCCTGCGGATTGCGTTTTTTTACTTTGGTTGTTTTTTCCTCGTCCGCCTTTTTGCTTTCGACAGATTCGACAGCCGCAGACACGGACTTTTCATCACCTTTATCTTTTTTTGAACAGGCCGAAAAGCCGAAAACAAGTATAACGCACAGCAAGGCGGAAATTATTCTTTTCATTATATATTGCTCCTTTTAGGATATGTTTCTCCTTTTAGTTATCGAGTGATTAAATGATATAACATAAGGCTATAATAAACCTTAAAGCACAATAATCCATTATAACTTTGATATAATACCATATAATCAAAAAAATTTCCACAAACTTTTCAAAAAAAACGCTATATAAAACAAGGATTTTTGTCTGTAAAACAAATAAAAGTAAAATTCTACAAAATTTACAAAATTTGCCTGAAATATATAGAGAAAACAACAATAGACAATTTGCATAAAATTTGTTAAAATTTCCTGAGAGCCTAAGTCTGCCTGATTTTGGCTAACTATTACTTACAAAAATTCTTATATTGGAGGAATTACTCAATGGCAAACAAATGGGTTTATATGTTTGACGAAGGCAACATGACCATGCGTAACCTTCTCGGCGGTAAAGGTGCAAACCTTGCAGAAATGACCGAAATCGGTCTTCCCGTTCCCTTTGGTTTCACTATCACAACCGAAGCATGTACTCAGTATTACGAGGACGGTCGTAAAATCAACGACGAAATCATGGCTCAGGCTATGGAAGGCGTTAAGAAAATGGAAGAAAAGAACGGCAAGAAGTTCGGCGATCTCAAGAATCCGCTTCTTGTTTCGGTTCGTTCGGGCGCCCGCGCTTCAATGCCGGGTATGATGGACACCATCCTTAATCTCGGTCTTAACGACGAAGTTGTTGCCGCAATGATAGCGGGCAACGACGATCCTGCTTTTGAGCGTTTTGTTTATGACTCATACAGAAGATTTATCCAGATGTTCTCAGACGTTGTTATGGAAGTCGGCAAGAAATACTTTGAACAGCTCATCGACAAGATGAAAGAAGAAAAAGGCGTTCAGTTCGATATCGACCTTACCGCCGCCGATCTTAAAGAGCTTGCAAATCAGTTCAAGGCCGAATACAAAAAACAGCTCGGTCAGGACTTCCCGTCAGATCCTGTTGAACAGCTCAAGCTTGCTATCGAAGCTGTTTTCCGTTCATGGGACAACCCGAGAGCAAACGTATATCGCCGTGACAACGATATTCCTTATTCATGGGGTACTGCCGTCAACGTAATGCCGATGGTATTCGGTAACCTTAACAACCAGTCGGGTACAGGCGTTGCTTTCACCCGTGACCCGGCTACAGGCGAAAACAAGCTTATGGGCGAATTTCTTATCAATGCACAGGGCGAAGACGTTGTTGCCGGCGTTCGTACACCGATGCCGATAGCTCAGATGGAAAAAGAATTCCCTGAAGCTTACGCTGAATTTATCAAAGTTTGCGAAATTCTCGAAAATCATTATCATGATATGCAGGATATGGAATTTACGGTTGAAAACAAGAAGCTTTATATGCTTCAGTGCCGTAACGGAAAGAGAACCGCTCCGGCAGCTCTCAAGATCGCTTGCGACCTCGTTGACGAAGGCCACAAGACAGAAGAAGAAGCCGTTGCAATGATAGACCCGAGAAATCTTGACACACTTCTTCATCCGCAGTTCGATGCAAAAGCTCTCAAAGCCGCAGCGCCTCTCGGCAAGGGTCTCGGCGCTTCTCCGGGCGCAGCCTGCGGTAAAGTTGTATTCACCGCCGATGATGCGGTTGCATGGAATGAAAAGGGTGAAAAGGTTGTTCTTGTTCGTCTTGAAACTTCACCGGAGGACATCACCGGTATGAAAGCCGCTCAGGGTATCCTTACAGTTCGCGGCGGTATGACTTCACACGCGGCCGTTGTTGCCCGCGGTATGGGTACATGCTGTGTATCGGGCTGCGGCGATATCAAGATGGACGAAGAAAACAAGAAGTTCACTCTTGCAGGCGTTGTTTTTGAAGAAGGCGATGAAATTTCAATTGACGGTTCAACAGGTAACATCTATCAGGGTCTTATCCCGACTGTTGACGCTTCAATTGCCGGCGAATTTGGCAGAATCATGGCTTGGGCAGACAAATACAGAACTCTTAAAGTTCGTACAAACGCCGACACACCGGCTGACGCTAAGAAAGCCCGTGAGCTTGGCGCAGAAGGTATCGGTCTTTGCCGTACAGAGCATATGTTCTTTGAAGCAGACAGAATCGCCGCTTTCCGTGAAATGATTTGTGCAGACACTCTTGAAGAAAGAGAAGCTGCTCTTGACAAGATCCTTCCCTATCAACAGGGCGACTTTGAAGCTCTTTATGAAGCTCTCGAAGGCAATCCGGTTACAATTCGTTTCCTTGATCCTCCTCTTCATGAATTTGTTCCGACTGAAGAAGCCGACATTGAACTTCTTGCAAAAGCACAGGGCAAGAGCGTTGAAGATATCAAGAACATCATTTCTTCACTTCATGAATTTAACCCGATGATGGGTCACCGCGGCTGCCGTCTTACAGTTACCTATCCGGAAATTGCCAAGATGCAGACAAAGGCTGTTATCCGTGCGGCAATCAACGTAAAGAAGGCTCATGCCGACTGGAATATCGTTCCGGAAATCATGATTCCGCTCGTTGGTGAAGTTAAAGAGCTTAAATTCGTAAAGGACATCGTTGTTGCTACTGCCGACGCCGAAATCGCGCAAGCAGGTATTGAGCTCAAATATGAGGTTGGTACAATGATTGAAATTCCGAGAGCTGCTCTTACGGCTGATGCAATTGCAACAGAAGCTGAATTCTTCTGCTTCGGCACAAACGACCTTACTCAGATGACATTCGGCTTCAGCCGTGACGATGCCGGTAAGTTCCTCGGCGCATATTACGACAACAAGATTTACGAAAGCGATCCGTTTGCAAAGCTTGACCAGACCGGCGTAGGCCAGCTTATGGAAATTGCGGTAACAAAGGGCAAGGCAGTTCGTCCGACAATGCATTGCGGTATCTGCGGCGAACACGGCGGCGATCCGACATCTGTTGAATTCTGCCACAAAATCGGTCTTGACTATGTTTCATGCTCACCGTTCCGTGTGCCGATTGCAAGACTTGCCGCCGCACAGGCAGCTATTGCCGAAAAGAATAAATAATAATTGTTGTGTTAAAGGGTAAAGCCCTTTTATCAACCAATGTGTAAAATTTAATATTAAGTTCAGCCCTTGCAGAGTGTAACCTGCAAGGGCTGTTTTTCGTGTGCCGTCGGTAGATACAAATTAGAGCCATGCCATTAGCATAGCTCTTTTTATGTTCATCTTATATGAAAAGGGACGTCCGCCAAAAGGAGGACGTCCCGCCGTATTTGAAGGCTATTTTATTTTTGCTGAAACAATATTGGAGTATGACCCATAGATATTGCTGCCGCCGGAGGTCTTGTATGCTCTGACCTTGAAGTAATAGGTTTTGCCCCTTGTAAGTCCTGTCTTTGTATACTTGACGGTGGATACCTTTTTGACCGTGGTTATTTTGCTGTATTTGCCGTTCTTGCTTGTGGCCATGTATACCTGATAGCCTGTTGCGCCGGAGATTTTGCTCCAGCTGAGCGCGGCCTTTTTGCTGCCTGCTGTAACCTTCAGCTTGGGCGTGGCAGGTTTGGACGCAGATTTTATGGATACGGAAACTGTCTTAAAGCTGGAGCTGAATATATTTTTGCCGCCCGCTGTTTTAAACGGCCTTACGGCTAATTTATACGTTTTGCCTGCTTTAAGGTTTTTGACCTTTGCGGAGGTGGATTTGGAATCGGCTATTTTTACATAGGTTTTTTTGCCGCTGTCATAGCGGTAAACACGGTAGCCGCTCGCGCCGCTGACCTTGCTCCACGTCAGGGTTACTGTGGTCTTATTCAGCTTTGCGGTCAGCTTTGAAAGGTTGGCCGGAGCTGTTGCCGTTTTCAGCACGGAAGAACCCGCGCCCCAATAGACTGCGCCGTCGACTTTTTTGTAAGCCTTTACGGTGTAGCTGTAGGCAGTTCCGGCTTTCAGCTTTTTGACGGTATATGAGGTGGCTGTGGTGTCGGCTATTTTTGTGTTTTTCTTTGTCTTTGCGTCATATTTGTATACTCTGTAGCCTGAAACGCCGGAAGCCTTTTTCCAGCTCAGTTTAATTGTGGAGGTCGTCTGCGTGGCCTTAAGGCTTGTCACCTTGGGAACGGTGATGTTCATGCCAAGTGTAAAATTGTAATTACCTGTTGAAGCATAGATATCATCGTATTCATATCCGTTTATTTTAAGGTAGTATGTGCCTTTTGCAAGGTCAATAATATGTGTATCGCTTCTTTTTTGGGTTGTCGATATCCATTCATTGTCATCGGTATACCAAACTTCATTGCCATCAGCATTATAAATTACAGCGCAATAATACTGCATATAAGAAGTAACAGAAAGCTTTATTTTACCGGCGGAGGAAAGAGTAAATTTATAGTAATCATCCTTGTCATTGATGGCTATTTGTCCCTTCACCTGTGAATTAAAGCTGATTTTTTTCGCCTGCGAAATATTGTTGTTTGGTTCAGCTATATTAGCTCCCGCACTTTCAAATGATACCGTAAAGTTGTAATTACCTGTTGAAGCATAGATATCATCGTATTCATATCCGTTTATTTTAAGGTAGTACGTGCCTTTTTCAAAATCCAGCGTATATGTGTCGCTGCGCTTGCCGGTAGTTGATATCCATTCGTTAAAGTCTGTATACCATAATTCAATGCCGTCGGCATCGTAAATTACAGCGCAATAATACTGCATATAAGAAGTAACAGAAAGCTTTATTTTACCGGCGGAGGAAAGAGTAAATTTATAGTAATCATCCTTGTCATTGATGGCTATTTGTCCCTTCACCTGTGAATTAAAGCTGATTTTTTTCGCCTGCGAAATATTGTTGTTTGGTTCAGCTATATTAGCTCCCGCACTTTCAAATGATACCGTAAAGTTGTAATTACCTGTTGAAGCATAGATATCATCGTATTCATATCCGTTTATTTTAAGGTAGTACGTGCCTTTTTCAAAATCCAGCGTATATGTGTCGCTGCGCCTGCCGGTAGTTGATATCCATTCGTTAAAGTCTGTATACCATAATTCGATGCCATTGGCATCGTAAATTACAGCACAATAATACTTCATATATGATGTAATTTTGAATGTTATTCTTCCCGATGAACCAAGTGTGAACTTAAAATAATCCTCCTCGTCCTGTGCTATATGGTCATTATACTGTGTACCCAAACTTATCGACTTTGCAGTACCAAAATTCGACCCGTCAGCCGCCGATGCTCCGACTGCGAACACTGCCAGCATCATCAGCACCGCCAAAGCTGAAAGCATGGTAAAGAGTTTCTTTTTCATTAATTATTCCTCCATTTTCGGACGGCTACCCAGCCGCCGCAACATAATATTTAACGCTACAAAACAAATACGCACCGTACAGGTGAAAGGCTTAAGCCGGGCTTTTTGAGCCGATACGTAAAAATATGCCATAAAATCAGCCATATGTATTCGTATATCACTCATTGTATAAAATCTATTTGCTTTTGCGTCATATGTATATTTTACCACACTTTCTAAAAAAAAACAATAGTTTTTCCATTAAAAAAATCTTTTTACGAATTTCCCCTCGGCCGGGCGAAGCAAAAGCATACCGTAAACCTTGCCCGCGAGACTCCAAAATGATATTTCTATTTTATACCGTCTTGGAGGTTTACACAATATCTAAGGAACCTCTGATTAAATCACGCATAAGGCTTAATACTCATCTTGCTTGCAAATATTCCATAATACTTTGCCAAAATACTCGGCAATACACAAAGTATTGTCTCAAATTTTTGTAATATAAAAATATGTTTTCAAATTAGGAACAAAGTGTTTTCGCGGTGTAAAATTATAATTTTATATAATTTCTATCCCGCGTAATTCATGCA
>CANQLQ010000086.1 GCA_947624755.1 uncultured Clostridia bacterium
CGCTGATTAATTAAGGGCACCCTGAATTAATCAGCGCTTCCTTTGCTGCGGAGAATATGAGAAGACTATGAAAAATTTTAATTTTTACCATTTAACCGACCTTCACCTTTATGCCGCCGAGGAAATCGGTTCAAAAGGGAAATCTTTTGAATTTAAGTGCGCTTCGGATCAAAAATGTATGGCTGAATCTGCGGCCATTGTTGATGCCGTATTTGAAAAACTGATTGCTGACAAGGAAAATGAAGTTGTTGTAATTTCCGGAGATCTTACCTTTGACGGTGAGGCTAAGAGTCACGACTTGCTTGTGACTAAGCTTAAAAAGCTAAAGGAAGCCGGAAAGAAGGTCTATGTTACGACCGCGACGCACGACTGGAATATGGAAGCAAACAGATATATTGATGATAAAATAGAGTCTGTGCCAAAATATACAAGAGAAGAACTTCGCGAAATATATGCCGATTTTGGTTGGAATGAAGCAATTGACGAGCATGTACCGTCTTATTCCTATGCTGTAAAACCATGCGACGGGATTCGCTTTCTGCTTCTCAATGATGACGGCGACGGTTTGCAGTTTTGCGGCTATGACAAAACTCAGCTTGCATGGATAAAAGCCCAGGCAAAAGAAGCGAAGGATCGCGGCGAAAGAGTAATTGCTTTCACTCATCACCCCGTTCTTCCGCCGTCCGTTCTTTATCCCTACTATTCGCATAGAGATATGCTTGGCGGCTATGAAACGACAGCGCCGTTTCTTGCTGATTGCGGTATTGAATTTATTTTTACCGGCCATACGCATATGCAGTCAATAGCGTGCCTTGAAACCTTCAATGCAAACAAGCTTTATCACATCAACACCGGTGCGGTTACCGCATTTCCCGCGCCGTTTAGAAGGGTAGTTGTAACAGATAAAGGGCTTGATATAAAAACCGAAACAATTGATTCTTTTGATTGGGATCTTGGCGGAAAAACAGTAGAAGAATATATGAAAGAACACTTTTTTAAAATGGTTCTTGATGTTTTCGATTCAATGGAAAATGACATTGAACATTTTAAATATCTTGCAAAGGGATTCAGCCTTGATGCAAAAACAATTGATAAGATCAAGCCTGTTGTTATTTTCCTCGGCAAGTTCATTAATCATCTGACTTTCAAAAAGGCGGGCAAAATTTTCTTTGTCGGAAAGTATGTCGATCCGGTAATTTATGACCTTAAAGTCAGGGACTTTATGATGGATATTCTTTGCCGTATGTTCTCCGGAAGAAGAAATTATAATCCGGACACAGCCGAATATAAAGCAATGATGGCTCTTGCCAAACGCATTGGCAGATTAATTGAGCTTAAAGACAGCACGACAAATGATGTTGTTCTTATTGAAGATATTGTTGAAGATCTTCTTTATGATACCGGTGAATTTGATAATAATAATACGTTTTTACCTTATTAATGCGGCGGACATCGTCCGCAGGAATTACGCGGCGGGCATCGCCCGCAAGAGTTACGCGGCGGGCATCGCCCGCAGGAGTTACGCGGGGTGTGAAGTTAAAAGCCTCTATTTTCTCCCCGCGACAAGACTTTTGTTGTATACCATAAACTCATAGCACATAGCAACTCTTAAAACTATTTTTATTTAAGGAATCACCGATTAATAAAGTCTGCCATGCTTGACGGTAAATTGGGACACCCTGATTAATCGGCGATTCTCTAACATTATTTTTCTTCATTCTGCTGTGAAAACATGGGCTTGCATCAGAAAATTTTAATATAGCTTTAATAGTTACAATGTACTGCGCTATTTTAAAATTTTATTTTGCGACAGACACATTTTTGCGTCTGTATTGACAAAAGTACATTACTGTGCTAAAATTTCAAAAGATTACAGAGTAGATTTACGCGCGTTAAAAGTGCCCTGAGAACGGGGAGTTGTCTCGGGGACGAAAAAGCTTTGGCTTTGCGGTGCGTAAATTGCATCCCGCTGTTAAGGAACCACGCAATCTGCACGTTCGATTTAATCAGTGCTTCCTTAAAATAAAGTGAAAATCTTCTTCCTTTATTCGGCGGACGTGAAAAAGGAGGATTTTTTTATGCCCGAAAAAATTATTGAAGCAACGCCCTTGAACGCAAAAAAAGCAATGTCCATTATGTCTAAAGAATATTGGCTTGCCGCCGCAAAGAACTTTTCCGATGTGCGAATGATTTGTTATGCGGCAATCATTATAGCTTTGAGGGTTGCGTTAAAGTTTATTGTAATTCCGGTAAATTTGGGAGTTGATTTCAGCTTTGACTGTTACATAAACTCCCTCGGTTCGCTCGTCTACGGACCGCTTGTAGGTCTTGCCGTCGGAGCTGTCAGTGACACGCTCGGCTGTATTTTGCATCCTACAGGACCATATTTTTTCCCGTTTATTTTGACCGAAATGAGCAGTTCGTTCATTTTTGCTTTGTTCCTTTGGAAAAGGGATATTTCCGCTCCCCGTGTTCTTCTTTCAAAGTTCACTGTTAATTTTGTCTGCAATATCATAATTACTTCATTGCTTATGAAGCCGTATATGAGTATTTTTTACGGAAAGGATTATAACCTTGTCAATATGACAAGAATAGTAAAAAATCTTGTTCTTTTCCCTCTTGAGGCGATGTTTATAACCTTTATTTTTGCGGCAATGATTCCGGCGCTTCGCTCGATGAAGCTTGTCTCAAGCTCACAAAAAAATGTATCAATGAGAACAAAAGATATTATTCTTATGGTCGGTCTTACCGTGCTTTCCGTAGGTCTTGTTCTTTTGTATGTTTTTTGGCTGAAGGACTTTATCTCTGCTCATAATATAAAGCTTTTCTGAATATTAACCGGCAGGCCGATGCTTGTCGGTTTTATTTTGTAAATAGATTCGTCCGCTATTGATTTTCTTTGAATTTTTGTTTATTATATATAAAGAAGCTATGTTTCTTTAAGATAAGACTAAGGAAACTCCGATTAAATCTAAGGAAGCACTGATTAATTCAGGGTGTCCTAATTGACGAGGAAATTTTTCGTCAGTTTGTTCAAAAATTTGAGGCAATACTTTGTGTATTAACGAGAATTTTTGGGCAAAATGACGGAATAATTTACCGTCAAGTAGGGCTGTTTGTATTAATCAGTGATTCCCTAATACCCATCTTGCTTACAAATTTTTAATCGGAGCTTCCTCAATACAAAAAAAGAAAGGGAGCGGCACAGACGTTACAGACTATGTGTTGTAGTAAAATATGACTAAAACAGCTTTTATTGCAATTGTCGGTTGTCCCAATGTCGGCAAGTCTTCAATTCTCAACCGTATGCTCGGTCAAAAGATTGCCATTGTATCCGACAAGCCCCAGACAACAAGAACAAGAATTATGGGTGTTCTTACAAAAGATGAAACCCAGCTTGTTTTTACCGATACACCCGGATATCACAGACCGCATAACAAGCTTGGCGAACGAATGATAAAAGCAGTCTGCGAAAGTATCAACGGCGTAGATGCCTGTATGCTTGTCGTTGAACCGCAGGGTGAACTTCGCAGTGCGGAAGAAGAGCTTATCGCAAAATTCAAAGCCGAAAAAATGCCGGTCGTTCTTGTAATCAACAAAATTGATACAATAAATGAAAAGACACAGCTTATGGCACGCATCGCTCAAATGGCGGCTCTTTATGACTTTGAAGCGGTTGTGCCTGTTTCCGCTCTTCAAAATGACGGTATTGATTTGCTTACCGAAGAGCTTAAAAAGCTTGCTTTCCCTTCGGAGCACTTTTTCCCCGATGACACCTTGACCGACCAGCCGGAAAGGGTAATTGCCGCTGAAATCGTCCGCGAAAAAATGCTTCGGCTTCTCGATAAGGAAATTCCCCACGGCGTTGCGGTATCAATTGAAAAAATGCGTGAAAGAGCGGACAAAGATCTTCTCGACATTGAAGCAATAATCTACTGCGAAAAGGACAGCCATAAGGGCATAATAATCGGAAAAAAGGGAGCAATGCTCAAAAAAATTTCAACCTATGCAAGACAGGATATGGAAAAATTCTTTGATTGCAAAGTCAATCTTCAATGCTGGGTAAAAGTAAAAGTAGGCTGGAGAAACCGCGAAGGACTTATCCATAATTTTGGTCTTGATTGATTTTTTTTACTTGTCTAAAATTTCCATGTGTATAAATCTTGAGGAATGGCAAAATTATTTATATACAATTTCACATGGAGATGTCAGTAATGAACAAAAATGAATTATGGCAGATTTTTATGAAAACAGGAAAGGTTTCCGATTATCTCAATTATAAAAATGCAAGGGACGACACGGTTTTCCCCATATATGAGGATGAGGAGTTTTCAGACGAATTTGCACCTGATTATAATAGTCCTGATTCAGACTTTCCGCAAGTTGATGAGGAAGACTTAAATTATTAAATTATTTTTACAAAAAGATATTAATTTTCAAAGGTATCTTTTGCTTTGGAGAAAAAGGATGTTAATCAAAACCGACGGACTTGTAATTCGTGAACAGACAACGGGAGAACAGGACAGACTGATAACCGTTCTTACAAGAAGCAACGGAGTAATAAGAGCTTTTTCAAACGGCGGAAGGAATCCGAAAAATAAAAATGTTTCTGCAACCGGACTTCTTTGCTATTCGGATTTTAGTATCGACAAAACAGGAAAAGGCGCTTATATAATCAGAGAAGCAACAGCAAAAGAAGTCTTTTTTGGGCTTCGTGAAGATATTATCAGACTAAGTCTTGCCCAGTATTTTGCCGAACTTGCCTATGAACTTTCTCCGAGGGAAGAAAATTCAGATGAATTTTTGCGCCTTTTTCTCAACAGTATTTATTTTATAAGCGAAGCAAAGCGTGATGTCGGTATTATAAAAGCCGCGACAGAGCTTCGCGTTCTTTCTCTTGCAGGATATATGCCGTCGCTTGTTGCCTGCGACAGCTGCGGGCAGTATGAGAGCAGTATAATGTTTTTCAGTCCGAGCTCGGGAAAAATATGGTGCGAAAATTGCAAGAGCGAAGAAAACACATTGACCGTGTCATCATCTGTTGTTGCCGCAATGAGACACATATGCTTTTCTCCCCCGGAAAAGATTTACAGTTTTATTCTTTCAAAAGATTGCTTAGCGGCGCTTAATGCCGTTAGTGAAAAATATCTTAAATCGGTAACGATGAGAACATACAAAACGCTTGATTTTTACAAGATGATGACCGAATAAAGAAAAAATATTATGAAAGGAACCGCAGGGACTTTGAAGAAGTAAGCTTTAGGAACCTCTGATTAAAATTAATTAGCCGCGCATGGCGTTGAGTATAAAGCCTTAATCGGAGATTCCTTAATTGAAAAGTATTTTTTTAAAATCCCTGCTGAAATTGAAATGACCCGTCATTACATAGCTGTTGAACTTGATAAGGTGCTTTTGAAACTGAGAGCCTTTGCCGCAAGCGAGGACGCAAAAGAGCTTGTTAATGCGCTTGTTCCCGAAAGTAATCTTGACCTTGCACAGGCTTTGGTTAGGCAGACAACCGATGCGCATATGCTTATGGCTCGTTTCGGCGGGCCTTCTTTCGGCGGGCTTCGCAACGTAAACAACTCTCTAAGCCGTGCCAATGCAGGAGGCGTGCTTACAATGAGGGAGCTTCTCGATATTGCGGAAGTTCTTCGCTCGATACGTGCGCTGACTCAATGGAAGAGCAAAAGCAGCGCTGTTGAAACTGTGCTTGACGTTTTGTTTTCACAGCTTACACCAAATAAATATCTTGAAGAAAAAATAACATCAGCAATTTTAAATGAAGATGAAATGAGCGATAACGCTTCACCCGAGCTTTATGACATAAGAAGAAAAATTCGTTTAGCTTCTTCAAGTGTGCGCGACCGGCTTGACAAGCTTATCCATTCCGCTCATTATCAAAAATTCTTGCGCGAATCAATTGTTACAATGAGAAACGGCAGATATGTTGTTCCGGTAAAAATTGAGCATAGAGCCGATATAAAAGGACTTGTTCACGATACATCTTCAAGCGGTTCAACTGTTTTTGTTGAACCTGCGGGAGTTGTTGAAGCCAATAACGAAATCAAAGTTCTTCAAAGCAAAGAACGTGATGAAATTGAAAGGATACTTTATGAACTTTCGGCCGAAGCAGGAGCTTTCTATGAAACTATAAAGGCAAGCTATGAATGTGCCGTAGAACTCGACCTGATTTTTGCAAAAGCCAAGCTTGCTTATGATATGAAGGCATCAAAGCCAAAGCTTAATGATAAGGGTATAATAAAGCTTTATAAAGCAAGACACCCTTTGATTGACCCGAAAAAGGTTGTTGCAACCGATATATTTCTCGGCGATGAATTTGATACTCTTATAATAACGGGACCCAATACAGGCGGTAAAACCGTATCGGTAAAAACTGTTGGCCTGCTTACCCTTATGGCAATGTGCGGTCTTATGATACCTGCAAGTGAACAAAGCGAACTTTCGGTTTTTGAAAACGTCTTTGTGGATATCGGCGATGAACAAAGTATTGAACAGTCACTTTCAACCTTTTCGTCACATATTACGAATATTATTGATATAAGCGCTAAAGTCAACGAAAGAAGCCTTGTTCTTATTGATGAACTCGGCGCAGGTACCGACCCTGTTGAAGGTGCGGCGCTTGCAATGGCAATTTTGGAATATCTTCACGCAAAAGGCGCAAAAATTGCCGCCACCACCCATTATGCGGAGCTTAAAGCATATGCTCTGCAAACTCCGCGAGTAACCAATGCAAGCTGTGAATTTGACGTTGCATCACTTCGTCCGACATACAGACTTCTTATCGGTGTTCCCGGAAGGTCGAACGCATTTGCAATTTCTTCAAGACTCGGTATGGAAGAAAGCATAATTGCAAGGGCGCAGCAGCTTGTTTCCGAAAATGACGTATCATTTGAAAAAACGGTTCAGTCGCTTGAAAAAAGCCGGCAGGAATATGAGGCAAAAAAAGATGAGGCGGAAAGTCTCATCGCCCAAGCGCAGAAAGAAACAGCAAAAGCAAAAGAGTACAAAGAGGATATTGAAAAATTAAGAAATCAGGAGCTTGAAAAGGCGAGAACGCAAGCGACAAGAATTGTTGACAGGGCGAGAAGAAGTGCGGCGGCTCTTATGGACGAGCTTGAAAGGCTCAAAAAAGAAAGCGAAAAAAGCAGGGATAAAACCGAAATGGCAAGACGGGCAAAGCAGCTTATGCGAAAAAGCGCAGGTGAGTTTGCCGACATTACCAATCCACTTATTGAATCCGATGACGAAAATTACGTTCTTCCAAGGCCGCTGAAAGTCGGAGATAAGGTGGTACTTGCCGATATAGGCGAAAGCGCAACGGTAACTGCCGCCGAAAACCGAAAAGGTGAAGTTGAGGTGCTTGCCGGAATAATCAAGATGAAAACCCCTCTTTCAAATATCCGCCTTGCTTCGGATATGCCGAATAAACCGCCGAAGAAAAAAACAACGCCAAAAGACGAACGGGTATTTGCGCCTGCCGAAGGCTCAAAGGGTGAAGTAGACCTTCGCGGAATGAACGTAGAAGAAGCTATAGTTGAAATTGACCGCAACATTGACCATTGTATGAGAATGGGGCTTACAACGCTTCACATAATACACGGTAAGGGTACAGGCGCTCTCAGAAGAGGCGTTCAGGAATACCTTCGCAAGCATAAGTTTGTAAAATCCTTCAGACTCGGATCTTTTGGCGAAGGCGAAAACGGCGTTACGATAGCAACACTGAAATAAATTGTTTTGTGATAAAAGTTTTCGCCCGCCTTTTTCAAAAGGCGGCGGGGTTGAGGGGCGGCGCCCCCCATCGCAGCCTGCCGGCTGCGAAATTTTTACCTAAAAGAGCGCAGAAGTGGCAAAAAACAGTCCGGTAAACTGTT
>CANQLQ010000087.1 GCA_947624755.1 uncultured Clostridia bacterium
TATCATAGGTTCGGGTTCTATACTTGACACGGCCCGCCTTCGTGCCCGCCTTTCTGAAATTTACAGCATCAACCAAAGAAGCGTTCACGCTTACGTTATGGGTGAACACGGTGACTCCTCTTTTGTTCCGTGGTCACTTGCAAACATTTCAAATATTCCTATTTCGGATTGTCATTCATCGTTTATCCGCAGTGACAGACTTTCATATCCGAATATCAACTATAAAGATGTTGAAAACTATGTCCGTGATTCGGGCGCAAGAGTTATCGAGGACAAGGGCGCGACCTTCTATGCCGTTGCCGTTTCTGTATGCCACATCTGCCGCAGCCTTATGGGCGGTATTGACACTCCGCTTACCGTTTCAACAATGCTTCACGGCGAATACGGAATTGACGATGTATGTCTCAGCCTTCTCAATGTTGTAGGCTCAAACGGCGCAGAAAGCAAGCTTCTTCTGCCTCTCAATGATCCTGAGGTTGAAGCGCTTAAGAAAAGCGCCGACTGCCTTAAAGAAACTATAAGACAAATTGACCTTTAATCTTAAAAGCAGCTAAAAAGCTCAGGAACAAGGAAATTCCCGAGCTTTGCTTTTTTATCCTTCGTACAAAACTGTCAATTACATAAAAGGGTATCTTAAAAAGAAGCAGCTTACTTAAATGCAATGTAGTTATATGTCTGCGCAAAATCGTTGAGTCTCGGATAAGATTTTCTTGAAACTACCGAGTCGCCATAGTTAACCTTAAAGCCGTCCGGGGTTATAGTAATGCCCTTTGTCGAGCGGGTTCTAAGCGCAAAACCAAAATATGCTTCTATCCTGTCCTCCATAAAGCCGAGTCCGGCCGTACCCGAGCCGAAAATGAGGACAAACTTTGGACGAAAACCGAGATATATATTACTTTCCGCAGCCCCGTCTCCGATATATGACCCAAAAATAAACGGTTCCATACAGTACTGCTTTTCTTCATTTGTAAAGTGAACCGTAGTGTCTTTAACATGGGTTTTACAAAGAAAATCCGCATACGGTTTAATTGCCGTCCCTTCAGGTGCGTAAGCCGGACATTGCTCATAAACGAAGGACAGTTTGCATGGAACTCTGAGCGCTTTAAGGTCATTGTCCGATTTTATTGTGCCGATATTGTATTCCTTCATTTTTCCGGCATATTGCAAAATCAAATAATCCATAAGCGTTTCCGCCACGGTATATATCTCTTCGGTTGGGGTTACGGGCGAAGCGACAAAATCCGCTTTTATTTCAACATTTGTTCTTTTACAGCATTCTTCATTTTCGTCCTCGAAAAAAGAAACTTCGTTTTCGCTTGTGCAAAAAGTAATGTAAATGTCGGAAATCGGAAGCTCTTCGGGCTTTGCATTATAAGCTTCAACGGCTTTCACATCTGTATCAAGCGAGCTGAAAGCATTGATTTTGTCAATCAGCTCTTTTATAAGTTCGTTGGTCTGCATTTCACCATAAGCACAGATGTACGAAAACTTTTAAGCGGACATCTGTGTCCTTTCTTTTTTATTAATAATGTCCTCGCCTGCGCTTCAAATCGTTCAAACCGCAAGCAGGCATTTTGCTAATCCTCAATAAAATCAGGCGTCAGCGGCACTTGCCAAAATTTTTGATTTTTTTGTAAAAAGCAAAAAGCTTTTCAAATTCCGGCACCGTGCCGCTATTTAGTTTACATTACAAGGCAGTTACAACCGCCCATGTATAAATCGGTATTTCACCGAGATAAATTTTTTCAACACGGTCTGCAACATATTTGCCGTTTTCGTCCGTAATAATGGCTTCATATCCGTCTGCACCGCTAAGGTCAATGTCCGCCGGAGCGATAAGAAGATATTTTCTTGAGCTGTCATAGCGAAGCTCGGTTGAAACCGCATTCAGATACATTTTATTCTTGTATCTCAAAGGCTGTAAAAACGCCTTGAATACGATTTCGTTACCTTTGCTTGCAAGTCTCATTCTTCGGCCGTAGTCTCTGATAAGCCTCTGCACATCTTTTTTATGTCGTCTCAAAATAAAATCCTCCGTCTTCCAGGATATCGCTAAACGAAGCCAAAGTATTTTCAAGAATAACCGTTTCCGCCTGATATTCGGCGCCCATGTCACGGTTTACCGTTATATCACCGACTTTAAAGCTTTTCATCTGACTTATGCTGTCGCAAAAAAAGTTAAACTTTGCAACAGCGGCCGCCGCAAGAAAAGCTTCTTCGCTGTCGGGGTCAGCGTCAGGCCTGAGATTTTTTGAAAGCCATTTAACTGCCCTTTTGCATGAATAAAGAAGCTTTGACTTTTCGTCGTCGTCAACCTCGTCATGCTTCGAGATAAAAATGCATAAATCAATTGCATCAGGCATAAAATCACCTTCTTAAGCGGTAAGAGCCTTTGAAGCACCGTTATAAATTTTTGCGAAACCGCAGATGCTTGTAATTGCCGCTCTTTCAAGCTGGCGGTCGATAAGCTTGTCAAATTCGGTAATAACTCCGCCTGCCTGAACCTGTTCAAGGGCGCAGGTACGGTCAAGACCAATGATTGAATTTGAGCTGACTGCCGAGCTTTTAAGAAGTTCGGCACCGAACGGTGTAATAAGCCTGCCAGTAGCATGGAAATCAAGACCTGCGGCAGAATCTCTGAAAGTGCTCATATTAAGAAGCTTTGCCGCCATTGCGGGAGAAGCGATGATAGTGTTAAGGTTATACGGGTCAAAGCTGTTCCAGAAATTTACCATATCGCTGTATTCAAGTACACCCGACTGTGCGGTTGGAACAGATGTTATCGCGTTGTCGTTTGCATTATCTTCACCGTCTCCGTTAACGAGAGCATCAATTGCGTCTTTAAGCTGAGTTTTTGCAATATATGCGCCTATTTGACGAAGGGTTACGGTGAAAAGGTCAAGACGCTGGAAACGGATAGCTTCATAAGACGCGACAAGCATACGGCCTCTCTTTTTAAGTTTTACAAGGTTTTCCGAAGTTTTGACGGCTGTTTCCGGAATTTCGCCGCCCTCTTCGGTAACCTTGAGTTCAAGGTCGCTTTCGCTCGGGACTGAAGCTATTGTACGGTAATCATAGGAATCAACTTCTGTAACTGTTGCAACGATTTTCGGAAGTATATCGTTTTCCGTAATACCCTGCCATACCGCTCTGCTTACATATTCGGGGAAAAGAGCGGCGCTGTCTGAGGTTTTGAAAAACTTTTCAACCGTGTCGCTGCCTCTGCCTGCAACACGAATACCGAAGCGTTTAAGCTGTCTCTGGTATGCGTCAAGGCCTTCGAGCGAAGTACCTTTATAGTTTTCTGACGGATCAAGCTCTTCAAGAGTCTGAGTAAAGCTTTTACCTGTTGTGTAAAGACCTTTTTCAAGTCTGATGTTTTCATAATTTGCCATTTAATAAATCCTCCTTAAATTCTGAATGCACCGTTATCTGTCGGGTGCTTTTCTTTTTTGCCGCCAAGCTGTACAAGGGGCAGTTGAGTTTTTGCAATTCGGGTTTTAAACTGCTCGCAAAGATTTGAAAGCTCGTTTATATCCATATTTTCAAAGCCTTTTACAAAGTTGCCTGCGTCGACCTCGGGCATAGAAATAAGTACGCACTTGCGAAGGTCACAAAGCAGCCTTTCACGGCAGAACGACGCATCGCTCTTTGTCCTTTCAAGACCTTCTATATATGAAGAAAGTTTTGTCACCTGCGTTTCGGAAAGCGTAATTCCCTGAGGCGCGTTTTTAACAAGCGAAACGACGTCTGTTTCGTCCTGACCGAAGGCTTTTGTCACTCCGGCCTCCCTTTGTGAAGGCACGGCGACAAACGACCATTCATATGCGTCATATGGGTTTGTGAGAATACCAAAGCAAAGCTTGCCGGAATATGTTCTTCCCTTTACATGTTCACAGCAATGACTTTTCATATCGGCTCCGCAGACCGAACAGCGAATTTCTTTAACCGCACAGCCGACACTGACTTCCTTTTTAATTCCGCCGTCAATTTCATCAATAAGAGCCTTGTTATTTTCGGTACGAACCATATATGCCCTTGCGCGAAGGCGGTAATACTGCTGCGAATCTGAGGTCATTTTGCCCTGTACTTCTTCGACCCAAGTTTTAAAAATTCTTGCGCTTTGACCTTGCGCTTTCATATTGTGATCAAAAATTCCGGTCTTGCCGCAAAACATTTCACAAAGCCCGTCAAGAGATTCTTTGGTAAAGCGTTCATAATCGCGGTCTATTTCGTTGTCGCAAAGAGTTACGTTGAAGACATATACATCTTCCTCTTTAAGCTCTTTTCTTGAATAGGAATTTATAAGCTCCATTTCATTTTCAATGTTCATTCTTTCACCTCCCCGATTTCGTGATAAATTTTTTCTGTCTGAGCGTCATAATATCTGCTTCTTGAAAGTTCCGTAATGTCTTGAAGCGTAACATTGTCCCAGACAATTTCCGCCTTTGCATCATAGCCGTGAAGTCTCAGCCACAATGAGCAGATTTTTGAAATTATCGGCGTAAGCTCACGCCGATATGCGTCAATTTCGCTTGTAAGAATATCCGCCTGCTGATAGCTCATTCTTTCCGTTGAAGACCAGCTCAGTCCAAGCAAAAACGGCGGAATACCCATTTTTGCAACGATTTGTTCAAGCATCTGGCGCACAGGCACCTCGCTGTCGAGAATTTGGTTGTCCGCACCTATCGCCTTTATCTGAACGTCACCGACCGCAACAAAATCCTTTACCGGTCCGTTTGAATCCATAGCCTTGCTCCATTGCGAAGCTACCTGCATTGCCCTTTCTTTTGAATATGCCTTGTCAAGCGAATCACCCTGGGGCTTATAGGTTACGGCATAGCGAATGTTGCCTATCCTGTCCCAGTTTGTTCCTATTGAGTTATATATTCTAAGAAGAATATCGCTGACGAACGGCAAGCCTTTTAAAATTGAATTGCCGTAAATTTCGCCGGGGTCCGGGTTATGCGAACCGACAAGCACAAGCGACGGATAAGGCACAGGTATAAACTCACCGAAACCGTTGTCGGCACAGATCGTAACGTCAAGGGCATTTTGACCTTCTTTTAAAAGAACATTTTTAAGCGGTGCGTTATAAAGGCATAAAATTTCTTCGCCTGCCATAACCATTTCACCGACAGCTGTACCGTAAGTCAAAAGCTCCTCAAAAAAAGTCGAGATGAATGCATCAATTCCTTTCTGCCCGGCGCCGACATCAACATTTTTAAGAAAATCAATTAGCAGAGCATCAATTTTTTTGTCTCCGGTTTTCGGCTCAAAAGAACCGAGCAGTCTGATAATTTTGAAAATTGCCGCATCAATAATCGGAACGGCCTCTCTCAATGCACGGTAAAGTGAAAAATCGGCATTATTTCTTGCAAAATAACTTCCGAGTCCGGGAAAGCTTTTCACGGTTCCCGTCTGAGCCACAGCAATAGTTTGCGCAGCAGGTTCTTCATTGTTTTTTCTTTGCTTTTTCATTGCTCCTCCTTTCTGTCGGTCAGTCAACCTCGGCTTTGTGCAAGGGCAAAAAATCCGTCATTTTCCTTTGACAGGAAGGTGGCGGCAAAATACCTGATATCGTCCATGGCGTGATCGTTTTCTTTTTTCGGAATATCTTTTGCCGTGCCCTCCTCCCAACGGTAAAGTGAAAACTCCCTGAGCGTATCTTTGCAGACGGGGCTTATGAAAATTCTGCCGTCGCGCAGAGCTTCCGAAACACAGTGAATACCATAGGTTACGTCATTTTTTGCGGGTATTACCCTGAATTTTCCGTGCCGTCTTATACATTCAATAAAGCTTGCCGCCGAAGGATCAACAATAACCGCTTCAATTTTGTGATTTTTAGCAAGATTGCAGAGCTTTTCATAATATTCTTCATCAGTCTGCTGTCTACCCTCACGTCTTGATGAAAAATAATATTCTTCTTCCCTAAACCAGGAAGAGCCATGCCGCGCCCAAAGGCCAAGCGAAAACGGGTTGACAGTTCCGTAGTCGCAGGATATGCAGTATCGGTCCGCATTTTCTTTGGGCGGCATACGGGTATATTTTCCCGATGCGGCTTCGGGATAAACAAGCCCCTGAGTTGCAACCCATTTTCCAAGCACAAAGCGTTCAAAGAAAGTTCCGCTGTAAAGCTTTTCATATCTTCGGATAACCTTTTCGGAAAGCGACGGATTATCCTTCATAAGAAAGTGAAGATACAGACAGTTTTTGCTCTTCGCCTTTTTTATCCATTCTTCATAGAACCAATGAAGCGGATTTTCGGGGTTGCAGTTGAACCAAAATTTTGCGCCTTCGGGCGAACATCTTGCAAGAGCCTGTTCAACAAAGGAACGCGGCATAAGCGCAACCTCGTCAAGCAGAACGCCTGAAAGCGTCATTCCCTGAATCAGGGCCGCCGAAGATTCATCTCTTCCGCCGAAAAGGTGAAACCTGTTTTTTCTTTTTCCCTTTGAAACCTCGATAACCGAGCGTGAAATTTTGTAATCAACTTCAAAGCCGAGTTTTTTAATTTCGGGAATAAGTGAAGAAACAATATTTCTCCTAAGAGAAGCTATGGTTTTTCCGCAAAGCGCAAAGTCTGCATCATCAAAACGATAAAATGCCCATAAGACAAAGGAAATTGACATACACGTTGTTTTTCCGCTTCTGACGGCGCCGTCGCAGATAATTCCGTCATAACCGCAAAACGGGGAATCCTCGTGCCACCAGGAAAGAACTGTAAGCTGCTTCTTTGAAAACGAATGAAAACCTTTTTCACTCATCATTGTCCTCCGAAAGCGACGCGGCGCTTTTACGAATCGCGGCATAAAGAGAATTCTCACTTTCCGCTCCCGATTTTTCAAAGTTTTCTTCAAGCTTTTCAAGAGCCTTGAGCCGGTCAAAAAACTTGATTTCAAGTGCGCCGCCCTTTTGCCTTTTGATTTCGGAAACATTAAAAAGATCCATACTTTCAATTTTTTCCTTCGTGATATTCTCGTCAAAAAGAAGTGAAACTGCGTCTGCAACGCAGCCGAAAGCAAGCCTTCTATAACCTGCCGCTATGCTGAGCGTTTCAGTTTTCTGCGCCTTGTCATACTTTTTTATAAAGGCAATAATTTCCTTTCGTCCAAGAAGCTTTGCCGCCGTTCTTTCGGGAAAAACATAACCGCTTTTTGCCGCCGCTTCTCTGCCGTTTCTGCTAAGGCAGTAATAAGTGCAAAAAAGCGTTTCTTTGTCTGTAAGTTTTGTTTTCATTTTTTCCTCCTTTTTCGGAACTTTCACTATATCGCCCTAAAAACTGTTTTTTTGCCTGTTTTACGCAATAAAACTCAAAAATTTAAAAAAATTTTTATCTTTTTTCTTTTAGTTGCTTTTTTTCTATGTAAATGTTAAAATCTTTTTAAGGAAGCTCTGCCTGAATCTAATACTCCGGCGGGCATCGGCGGACATCGGCGGGCATCGCCCGCACGAGTTACGCGCAGTAGATTATGCAAACTTTTACTCTTACACCGCGAAACGACTTGCGTTGTTAACTGTAAAAATTTTAGCCAGTATGCATTGTCCGCAAAACTTATATCATGGCACGCGTAGGGGCGACCCCATGTGGTCGCCCAAAAAATTTTAATTTTAGAAAAGAATCAATCTACACAAACAAGCCTTATCCTGAGGCACAGACCGCATTTTCTCTCTTTATAACAGCTAAAACAATAAGAAACAAACCTACCACATGGGGGCAAAGCACAAACCAATCTATAGGCGAAGCGACCCGCTTTGAACGCTTTGCGTTCAAACGGTTGAGCGCAGCCGTACGTCAGCATG
>CANQLQ010000088.1 GCA_947624755.1 uncultured Clostridia bacterium
TTTTTGTCTTAGTCTGTAATAGACTTTTTTTCGCGGCGTAATAGTAAAAGCCTGTATAAATCTGTTTCGCGTAACTCCTGCGGGCGATGCCCGTGGGCGACCACACGGGGTCGCCCCTACGCGTGCAGTTGTGTTAGTATCAAGACTTATATAAATCTTACCTGTGTAATAGACGTGTACGATGTACACTGACTAAAATTTTTACAGTTAACAACGCAAGTCGTTTCGCGGCGTAAGAGTAAAAAACTGCATAATCTACTCCGCGTAATTGCCGCACGCCATGCGTGCCTGCGGGCGATGCCCGCCTGAGCATTAGATTTAATCAGAGCTTCCCTAAGAAAGCGGGGTAAATTTGACCCCGCCTTTTTATTTTGCCATTTAAATAATAATTAACTTAAAAATAATCTTTTTGAATTTTCCGTACACTTATCAATAAATTTCTGTGTATCGGTATTTCTTAGCTTTGCAATAAATTCGGCAGTACTTGCTATCATTGATGAATCACATCTTTTACCTCGGTACGGAACCGGAGCCATATAGGGACAATCGGTTTCAAGCAGAATTTTATCATCGGGCAGCATTTTAGCTGCTTCAACAGGCTTTCTTGCATTTTTAAATGTAACCGCTCCTCCAAGACCGATATACATACCAAGTTTAAGCGCTTCTTTTGCCATTTCGACACTTCCCGAAAAACAGTGCAAAACGCCCTTTGGCCGATATTTTTTAATAAGCTCCATTGTATCATAATGAGCTTCTCTGTCGTGGATTATAACCGGTAAATCAAGCTCTTTTGAAAGAATAAGCTGCTTTTCAAAAAGGTAAATCTGCTTATCTTTTGCAAGATCATCATAATGATAGTCAAGACCGATTTCTCCGATTGCAACAACTTTTTTATTACTATATAAATTTCTGATATTTTCAAGCTCGTCTTTCGTATAATCATTTACCGATTCCGGGTGAACCCCGACAGCGGCATAAACAAAATCATAATCCTTAGAAAGCTTTACCGCTTCAAGAGAGGATTTATAATCACAGCCGCATTCAATTATGCCGCATACTCCGCTATCTTTAATAAAGGACAGAGTCTGCGCTCTGTCCTTTTCAAATTGTATGTCGCAATAATGGGAGTGTGTGTCAAAAATTCCGCCTAAACTCATCTTATTTTTGCTCCGTTCGGCATATTTTCAACAAAAACCACCTTTACATCGTCTTCGCTGCAATCGGCGGCAAGAATCATTCCGCAGCTTTCTACACCGCAAAGAACAGCGGGCTTGAGGTTAGAAACAACAATAACTTTTTTGCCTATAAGATCCTCAGGTTTGTACCATTTTGCAATTCCCGAAGCAACGGTTCTCGGTTTACCTGTTCCATCGTCAAGGGTAAGCTTAAGAAGTTTCTTTGCACGTTTTACCGCAACGCAATCCATAACCTGTGCCACACGAAGGTCAACTTTTGCAAAATCATCAATGCTTATTTGAGCAATACCTTCAACTTCTTCAATGGTCTTTTCTTTTGCGGCCGCCTCTTTTTGCTTTGCGTCAATTTCAGCCATGAATTTTTCGGCGTCTATTCTTACAAAAAGGGGAACGGCTTTACCAACAACCGTACCGGCTTTGAGAGCGCCGAATGTTTCAAGAGAATCATAATCTTTGATATCGCAGTTCATCTGAGCAAAAATTGCATCGGAAGTTTCAGGCATAAAAGGAGAAATAAGAATTGCAAGATATCTGATACCTTCAAGCAGATTATAAAGAACCGTGCCGAGTCTGTCTTTATTGTTTTCATCTTTTGCAAGCGCCCATGGAGCGGTTTCGTCAATATATTTGTTGCAGCGTTTTGCAAAGTTCATAACGGCTTCAACGGCGTCTGCAATATGATAAGTTGAAATATGCCTATCAAGATTTTTTACGGCTTCATATGCTGCATTTTTAAGCTCTTCGTCAAGCTCTTGAGGACAGTTTGGTTCTCGAACTTCACCGTCAAAGTACTTGTTTGTCATTGCAATTGTGCGGTTGACAAGATTTCCGAGAGTGTTTGCAAGGTCGGAATTAAAACGCTCAATAATTGTGCTGTAGGTAATAGAACCGTCGTTTGCGTGCGGCATTTCGGAAAGCAGGTAATATCTTACCGCATCAACGCCGATAAGCTTTGCAAGGTCATCGGCATAAATAACATTGCCTCTTGATTTTGACATTTTATCTTCGCCGAAAAGAAGCCAAGGATGACCGTAAACCTGTTTTGGGAGCGGCTCGCCGAGAGCCATAAGCATAATAGGCCAATAGATTGTGTGGAAACGTACAATGTCTTTACCGATAATGTGGACATCGGCTGGCCAGTATTTTTTATATTTTTCATCGCTTCCGTCCGGGTCATAACCGAGAGCTGTTATATAGTTTGAAAGCGCATCTATCCAAACATAAATAACGTGTTTTTCATCAAACGTAACCGGAATACCCCACTTAAAGGAGGTTCTTGAAACGCAAAGATCCTGAAGTCCGGGCTTTATGAAATTGTTGAGCATTTCTTTTTTACGGCTTTCGGGATAAATGAAATTGTCGTTTGATTCGATATATTCTTCAAGCTGCTTCTGATATTTTGAAAGGCGAAGGAAATATGCTTCTTCCTTTGCTTTTTTTACTTCTCTGCCGCAATCGGGACATTTTCCGTCAACGAGCTGAGATTCAGTCCAGAATGATTCGCAGGGAGTGCAGTAAAGACCTTCATATTCGCTTTTATAAATATCTCCTTGATCATAAAGCTTTTTGAAAATTTTCTGCACAGCTTTTTCGTGATAATCGTCTGTTGTTCTTATAAATTTGTCATAAGTTGTGTTGAGTGTGTCACAAATACCTTTGATTTCACCTGCGACAACATCAACATATTGCTTTGGAGTTATACCCGCGCTTTTAGCATATTCTTCGATTTTCTGACCGTGTTCATCGGTTCCTGTAAGAAAAAACACATCATAACCTTGCATTCTTTTGTATCTTGCAATCGCATCGGTCATAACAATTTCATAACTGTTGCCGATGTGAGGTTTTCTTGAGGTATATGCTATAGCGGTCGTAATATAAAATTTGCCTTTGCTCATATTGTCACCCTTTACAAAGATTATTTATCAATTTCCTATTTTATTTTACTATAAGAAAAGTCCGGTTTACTTGTTTATTTTGTTTTAATTGTAAGGCTTTCTGACATGGAAGAGAAAGTATTGATACTTTTCGTCTTGCAATATGCCTTTACAACATAAGTATAGGACTTTTTAGAAGAAAGTTTACTTAAATTAAGTGAGTTTGCGGAAACCTTTGACACTCTTTCAAATTCATTTGTTTTTGAATTAAGCACATATACAATATATCCGTCAGCATTTGAAATTTTTTTCCAAGAAAGTTTTGCACTGTCTTCTGTAATATTACTTGCTTTCAACCCTTTGGGCTTAGACGGGGAAGTGGAAGCATAGTATAAATCGGTAAACGTGCTTTTAAGAGTTCCGATCGGAGTTTTCTTGTATGCACGAACTTTATAAATGTCACTCTTTCCTGCGCTGAGGCCGGTAACTTTATAACTTGTTTCGGTAACCGTTTTAATTTTTACATATTTTTTTGTCTCGGAATCATACTTGTAAATTTCGTAACCTTTTGCGCCGGAAACCTTGCTCCATGAGAGCTTGTAAGATGATGTTGTCACATTACTTATCTTCAAATTCTTCACATCGGCCAAAGACGTATATGCGGTATAAACGCTGCTGTAAGCTCCGTAATAGATATTGCCATGTAATTTGATGACTGCTCTGACTTTAAAAGAATATGTTTTGTTAGCAGAAAGCTTTTTAACATTGCATGAATTTGTAGTTAAGCTTGCATACTTGATATATTTTTTATCCTTGTCGGAATATTTATAAACAAGATAGCAATTCGCATTTGGAACCTTTTTCCAAGTGAGCTTTAAGCTGTTTTTTGTAATATTACTTGCCTTTAATCCTTTGGGCTTAGACGGGGAAGTGGAAGCATAGAATAAATCGGTAAACGTGCTTCTAAGAGTTCCGACCGGAGTTTTCTTGTATGCACGAACTTTATAAATGTCACTCTTTCCTGCGCTGAGTCCGGAAACTTTATAACTTGTTTCGGTAACCGTTTTAGTTTTTACATATTTTTTCTTCGCGGAATCATACTTGTAAATTTCATAACCTTTTGCGCCGGAAACCTTGCTCCATGAGAGCTTATAAGATGATGTTGTCACATTACTTATCTTCAAGTTCTTCACATCTGCCAAAGACGTATATGCGGTATAAACGCTGCTGTAAGGTCCGTAATAGATTTTGCCGTATAGTTTGAGAACTGCTCTTACCTTAAAGGAATATGTCTTATTAGACGAAAGCTTTTTAACATCGCATGAATTGGTAGTTAAGCTTGCGTACTTAATATATTTTTTATCCTTGTCGGAATATTTATAAACAAGATAGCAATTAGCATTTGAAACCTTTTTCCAAGTGAGGTTTATACTGTTTTTTGTAGCCGATGACTGCTTTACCGAAGTGACCTTAGAAAGAGTTATTTCGGGAGGTTTATAGGCATAAGTCGATGAATAACCGGAAACGATTAATTTACCGTCTACAGTCTTGTATGCAACTACGCTGTATGAAGTTTTATTAATGGCATTTTTCGAGGTGTCGGTATAAGAAGTTTTATTTCCGACATCTTTTAGAAGGGTATACTTTTTAGTTGATGAGTTATAAGTATAAAGCTTATAGCCCTGAGCGCCGCTGACAGCATTCCAAGTCAGCTTAACGGATTTATATTTGTAATTTGAAGCCTTTAGACCGCTGACCTTGTCTATTTTATTAGAATTTGAGGTTTTAACGGAGACTGCGGCTGAAAAAGGAGAATATGTATTGGATTTTAAGCCCCTTACATAAACCTTGTAATTAGTATTAACCTTAAGTCCGCTAATTGCTGCGCTTTGAGAGGTTGTAGTCAATGTTTGTATAAGCTTATTGTTGGAGTCTGTTACATAAATTTCGTATTTGGAATAGTTGCTGTTTTGTGAAAAAGAAACTTTAAACGATGTATCTTTAACACTTGAGACTTTAACATTTGAAATTACAAGATCATCGGTTGATTTGACAACTTTATATTTCAAAACCTGATAATGCATAAGCGAATCATATGCAATTATACTTACCGTCCCTGTTTTAAGGAATTTGATTACCTTATCATTTTCAATTGTTGCCGCAGAAGGGTCTGTTGAGATATACCGCAAGTCAAGATATTTGTTTGTTCTGAAAATAACAGGGGAATAAGAACCTTTTTCAACGGTAGTGACGGTCTTAATATTTACAAAATTTGAATAAACATAACCTGTATATGATTTTGACGAATAGGTAAACTCGATTTTTGCCCAAAACGGATACCTGTTTATAAGATCGGGATCTGTTGCGTCAGTAAATACGGTGTCAAGAACAGAAACAGAAGTACCGCTTGGAAGAGTAAAACCTAAACCCGGATTTTGTGTTGAAGGTCCGGTTCTGACGTTACAACTCGATGTAACGGTACCGACCTGATTTTTTGAATCGGCTGCAACGACGGAACCGGTTGAGTTTTTCTCGCCGGGCATATTTTCGTAAAATGGAATAAGGAAAATATATTTATTGTCAAGAAACTTATTTTCAAGCAACGACTGATATGTAAGATAAGCCGGGTGCGCTACACCAGCAAGATTTGACATATACTGGTGGTCGTAAAGCTTATAAGAAGCTTTGGGATTAACATTGAATTTTTGAAGATAGTTTGTGTTCTGACCTTTGGAGATATATTTTTCGGCGTTAAATTGAGCGCCGCCCATTATAGCTTTTTCGGGTGTATCCCAAGGCGTGCCGTAGCCGTTTGATTTATTGCTTGCCCATTTTAATCCGTTAACAGCGGCATTGCTTCCGGCATAAGCTCCAACATTAAAGAAATTATATATGCCGGGATAGGTTGAATTTTTACCTGTCACGCTTACGCTTGTCCCGCTTTTTCCGACTTCATTTATAATTTTTGAAGCAAGGAAACAAGGATTTACGTCATATTTTTTACCTGCGTTATAGATAACCTCGGAATATTTCTTTTTTATAGTCTTTTTTTTGCCGTCTGAATTGAGATATTCTATGTTTTTGTTTTCCATAAAAGATCCCTTAAGAATAGTCTCAATTTCTTTTACGGTTATTGAAGAATCAAAAGAAAGCTTTTCAAATTGAAAAATTCCTTTTTCGTCAAGGAAATTTCGAGGATCCATAAAATAAGAGATAGCAAGTTTATTTGCGCTTACAAAACCGCTGTCCTTTTGGATATATGTATCGGTTGAAGCGTTATAATCCGAAGGTTCTCTGCTTTTAAAA
Organism: uncultured Clostridia bacterium; assembly: GCA_947624755.1. Lineage (GTDB taxonomy): Bacteria > Bacillota > Clostridia > Oscillospirales > Acutalibacteraceae > UBA6857. Next base: position 6,377 of record CANQLQ010000088.1, read on the forward strand.
ATATCGGTATAAGCGGACGAATTGGTAACAAGGCTTCTGTCATACAAAGATTCGGCATTGATAACATCAGTCCAGTCAAGGCCTGTATTTAAAGCTTCAAAAGACCATTTTGGATGCTTGTCATGTAAAGAGCGAAGATAAGGTTTATAACTTTCGGGAAACGCGGAAATAGAAGTTTCAAATGAATCCGCGGCAAATGTAAGGGTTGGAAACACATTAGTAATTGTAAGCAAAATAATTACAACCAAAAAAATATTTATAAAAATTTTTTTCAGCATAAAATTTTTCTCCTTAGTCTTTAAAATAATCTATTTTAAGGAAGCTCTGACTAATTCAGGGTTGTTTGTATTAAACAGTAATTCCTTAAGCGTGGTTTAATCAGAGATCCCTTAATAAACAGCGCGACGGAAAAATTTCGGTCGGGCTGATTGTTTTAAAAATTAAGCAAGTCATTAAATTGAGATACATGGGGCGGATTTTGTGCTAAATCGGCTTTTTCGGTTTTGCTTTCGATATTTAAAAGAATGTCGTCAAAAAAGCTTGGGGTTGAAGTTTTATCCGAATCAATTTCTTTAGAAGCTTCTTCAATATTTGAGGCTTGAATTTGAATTTTTGAATCAAATTTTTCAAAGAAGCTGTCAAAATTTCCACAAATAAGTTCAGCTACTGATTTTAAATCAGCCGCTGCTTTGGTAATTTCATGAATTGAAAGGGAAACGATCTCATTATCGGATACGGGACTTTCCTGTACATCTTCATCTTCTTTTGAGACGGAAGCTGCTTTTTCAAGCAAGACGTTAAGAGAAGTAATTTTTTGGTTGAGATTGTTTATAATTTGTTCGGAGTTTTTCTTATAGTCATAAAACTCGTTTTTTAGTTTTGTAATATATCCAATAACATCCTCACGGTTAAAACCGCCGAAAAAAGTTTTTCTAAAAACGGGATCCGGACTTTTCACGATATCAACTCCATTTTATGGAAGCACTGATTAATTCAGGGAGTCCTAATTGGCGGCAGGCATCGCCTGCATGAATTACGCGGGATAGAAATTATATAAAATTATAATTTTACTCCGCGAAAACACTTTGTCCATAATTTGAAAGTATCTTTTTATATTCCAAAAATTTGAGGCAATACTTTGTGTATTAACGAGAATTTTTGGGCAAACTGACGGAATAATTTACCGTCAAGTAGGGCAGCTTGTATTAATCAGTGATTCCTTAATTATATACGAATAATATACCATAAAAAGCAACTAAAATCAACAAGTATTGATATTTTTTTGGAAGCTTATAAATTGCAATATAAAATGTCCGGTAAAATTAAGTGATATTAAGTTGTTTGATAAGCATATTAGAAGAAAATCCATTTAATATTCGTCTTGGATAATTATTAATCCAAAGTTCAATCATCTTAATTCT
>CANQLQ010000089.1 GCA_947624755.1 uncultured Clostridia bacterium
GGATGTAGCTCATCTGGTAGAGCGCCACCTTGCCAAGGTGGAGGTAGCGGGTTCGAGCCCCGTCATCCGCTCCATTTAATGGTACCATGGCCAAGTGGTAAGGCAAAGGTCTGCAAAACCTTTATTCCCCAGTTCGAATCTGGGTGGTACCTCCATAATGTATTGCCAATATGGCAAATATTTTTGAAAGCCCTTGCAGACCAAGGGCTTTTAGTGTTTATTTAGAACAATTCTTTTACTTCAAAGGTATATACAGGATAAACGAAGCACCTTGTCATTTTAGCAGAACATATTATCTATAGAAATTGACGTTCGTGTTAGAAGTGTTTTTATGTTTACAAATAAGTTTTTAAACATAAGATTAAAAGCCTTAATATAGACATCTTTGCTTATTGTAAATTCTTTAATTATAATAACTTAAACAGTGCTTTTCGATAAAAAGAAATATTGCTTGAACACAGGAGAAGTTCTTTCCTACGATAATTTATTCTATGACTTTTCCGAAATTAAAGCAATAGAATATACATATTAAATATTTTTATTCTTCTGATACTACAATTGAAGCAGCAGTGACTTATAAATTGCATTCAAAGAAAAAAGTAAGAATTTAAGGAAGCACTGATTAATTCAGGGTGCCCTAATTGGCGAGGAAATTTTTCGTCAGTTTGTTCAAAAATTTGAGGCAATACTTTGTGTATTAACGAGAATTTTTGGGCAAAATGATGGAATAATTTACCGTCAAGTAGGGTAGCTTGTATTAATCAGTGCTTCCTTAAATGCTTGAAATAAAAATAATGAATCCTTGGGGATTATAATTTGGAGTACCGCTAAAACTACCTGCGGGATTCAGCAGAAACTTGTAGGCTGTTTAATATTCGGCGATGCCTGTTGACACCTGAACCCGATTGAAATTTTCAAATTTGTGTGATATTATTAAGCAAACAGAAACTTGCAGGAGTACAATTATGAGAAAAGAAATAGATATTGATCAATGGGAAAGAAAAGAGCATTTTGAATTTTATTCAAAAATTGCCACACCGCACTACTGTGTCGCATTCAATATTGATATCACAAATCTTTTACAGTTTACGAGAAAAAATAAATTATCTTTTTATTATTCACTGATATATTTATGTACACAGTCAATAAATGAAGTTGATGAGTTTTTATTGGAAACAGAGGATAACAAAGTTTTTAAAATTGACCGCCGCGTACCGTGTTTTACAGATTTAAAAAAGAATGCAACAAATTTTCATATGGTATCGCTTCCGTGCGAAGGTGATATTATCGACTTTGCAACAAAGGCACGTAAAGAAAGTGAAAATAATCCTTTATCCGTCTATGCTCTTGAAGGATTAAGAGAGTCACAGATTATTTACTCCTGTATTCCTTGGGCGGATATTACAATGTGTTCAAACGAGAGGGATTATACCGACCCAAAGTTAAAGGACGACACGGCTCCCATTCTTGTGTGGGGAAAATATACGGAACAAAATGGCAGGTATATTATAAATATGACATTAGATGTTAATCATCGTTTTATCGACGGATATTTTGTGGGACAGTTTGTTCAGAAGCTTGAAGAAAAAATAGCTGAACTTAAGTAGACAAGATTAATTCCAATTTTCTTTTCTGCGGGCTAAATAGTCTAAGGAAGCACTGATTAGCAAAAAATCGGATAGGTAACCGCCTAATCGGTAATTTGATAAAATTATTGGTATTTCGGACTCTTTTGTATTTATATCTGTCGCAGTATTGCTTAAAAATTCTTTTAGGAGAATATTATGATTATTTTTTTAGGTTTATCGGTTCTTTTACTTTTACCCGGTATGAAATTCTCGGGTATAAATAAATTTGCTCCCGACTATATTTCAAAAAAGCAGACTACCGCTATAAACGGCTTTTTTACTTTGATTGTTTTTCTTAGCCATTGCTCAACTTATATCAGTCTTGACGGTGCGCTTGATTCGCCTTACAATGCGTTTAAATCCTTCATGGGTCAGTTGGTTGTTACTTCGTTCTTGTTTTATTCGGGATTCGGTATTATGCACTCAATATCCGAAAAAGGAATCAGCTATGTAAAGTCAATCCCTTTCAGACGCTTTTTTAAGGTTTTTTATCATACTGAAATTGCTGTTTTGCTTTATTTGATTGTTGATTTTATTATCGGAAATAGTTATAAACCCAAAACTATTCTTTTTTCACTCGTTTTCTGGGAAAGTGTCGGTAACAGCGATTGGTATATTTTTGCTGTGCTCGGACTTTATCTTATCGTATTTGCAGCTTTTATGATTGCGGGAAACAAAAAGATTTTAGGCTTTGTTCTCAGTTCCGTTTTTTCTGTTTGTTTTGTATTTCTTCTTATGAAAGCCGGCAAGGAAAGATGGTGGTACAATACAATCATTCTTTTCCCGGCAGGTATGTTCTTCTCTTTGATTAAGAATAAGTTTGACCAACTGGTTATGAAAAATGATTTTGTATATTGCGCATCATTTGCTTTGCTTATTGCGGCTTTTGGTCTTTTTACCTTGAAAAGGGGAACGGGGATTGAAATTTATTCGCTTTGGGCAATAAGTTTTATTATGATTATCGTTATGTTTACAATGAAATTCAGTATCCATAATAAAATTCTTGAATGGTTCGGCTCTCACGTTTTCAGCTTTTATATTCTTCAAAGGATTCCGATGATTATACTTGCAAAAATCGGATTCAATAAGTACGGATATATTTATTTAGTTGTCTGTTTTGTTATTACTGTAATTATTTCTGAAATTTTTGACAGGGCAGTCGGAAACCTTGATATGTTGATTTACAAAAATAAAAAGGCAAAAGCTGCCTGAAAAATTGTCGGTATTACCTTTGACTAACTTTGAATAAATTTTAAAGTGGTTAAGGCTTGATAATTTTGGCTTTTTAAGTAACCTCTGATTAAATCACGCTTAGGCGGACATCGGCAGGCATCGGCAGGCATCGCCTGCGGGAGTTACGCGGGTTGGATTGATGTAAGCCTTTATCACTTGTCCCACGGCACGGCTTAGTGCTTAACCTATTTTCGTAATTTTTCGATTAAGCAATTTTGTCTCCCCTGAAAGGGGAGGTGTCACACGCAGTGTGACGGAGAGGTGCACGCATGGCGATGCCTGCTTTAATCGGCATGGTTTTTACAGTTCAATTTGCCTTTTGTTATAATAGTCATAAAATTTATTTCTAAAATTTTCGTCACTGATTTTTTTTGAAGCTTCAACAAGCCGCTTTGATATTTCATGAATAACATCAAAGCGTAAGTTTTCATTGTATTCGTCAACAACAAATCCTGCAATGTCTTTCAGTTCATTCGGAAAACCACCTTCGGGTCTGAAGAGATTTATACCGATTCCGACAATTATGAAATCAACATTTTTTCCGCTTGACTGAGCCTGTGTAAGTATTCCGCAAACTTTTTTCTTTTCAAGATAAATATCGTTGACCCATTTTATCCTCGTTTGCACTTTGCATAATTTATCGAGAACCTGACTTACAATTACGGCGGTAAGAGGTGTGACGTCAAGCATATTTTCGCTTTTTATGTCTTTTAAAAGCACGCTCATATAAACGCCGGTTTTCTTTGGGGAATGAAAGGATCTTCCTTTCGTTCCTTTTCCTTTTGTCTGCATACGAGCGGTTACAACCGTACCTGTAGCAGCGCCCCTTTTTGCAAGAGCAAACAATTCATCGTTTGTTGAAGTGCATGAGTCTAACTCAATAAGATTTATTTTAAACGATTCTTTCATATAAAAGCTGCCTTTCTTTATATATATGATACTTTATCACTTAAACTTTGATTTTGCAACAATATGCTTTGTCATATTAACAAAATTTTGTCGTGTCAATATGTGCATATTTCATAATTTTTTTTAAAATAGTGTTACACTGTAACTTTTTGATTTTATTTATGGTATAATAACTTCACAGTGTGTTTGCAAAATTAAAGATTTGGAACACATCTCAGAAAATTGTTACATAGCTCAGCGGCGACGAATGCCGCTTTGCACGTAATAATTAAAGAGACTGATAAAGACTTTTTTGTGAAAACAGGGAAGCGATTTTTAAAGGAGAGTGGTTCAATGGTAGAAGTAAAAACTTTGCTTGATGATGTACGTACATATTGGAAAATACCTATGCGCGGACGTTATATGAACTTCAAAGAAATTGCAGCCTATGCCGGAGGCGGTATTGGCGCATATTTCATTATTACGCTTGGCTCAACTCTTATGATTTCAAGCACAAATATGATTGTCGGCAACGGTATCGGAATCGGATTTAAGGATATGTATGTCCTCTATCTTATTGCGACTCTTGCCAATATTCCTCTTACCGCCGTCAGAGCTAATATGATAGACAACGTGCGCGGTAAGGGCGGTAAATACAGACCTTATCTTTTAAAAATGGGTATTCCGACCGCTGTTATTGCAGCGGCGTATGTCTGGTTCCCTTACAATATATTCGAGTCAATTTTTATCGGTCAGATATTTGGAATAGACAAGGCATATATCGCAAAATGCGCCCTTGTTCTTGTGTGGAATCTGCTTCTTACCTTCTATTTCAATTTCTTCAATGATGCTTATACAAACCTTATCCATGTTCTTTCGCCCAATACGCAGGAAAGAACCGATGTGTTAGCAATTAAGTCGGTTGTTTATTCGCTTGCGCCGTCAATAATAAATATCGCACTTCCGTCAATTGCAGGTTTTGTCGCAGACGGCAACCTTTATGACATCAGGGTTTACAGATATTCTTACCCCGTTTTCGCAATAATCGGTATCGCTCTTACGATTATCGTTTATGCGAATACAAGCGAAAAAATCGTTCAGGCGAAAACACATACAATTCAGATTAGCTTCATTGATTCTTTCAAGGCTGTTGCAAAGAACAAGTATTTCTGGATTATTGCCCTTGCGGGCTGGCTTGGTTTTCTTGAAGGCGCTTACGGCTCAATTCTTGACTGGTCTTTTTCATACGGTCATGCCTGCACAGGACCGCAGATGTCGCTGATAAGAGGAATTATAAGCAACTCCTCTCTTTGGGGTATGCTTGTTGCTCCGCTTTGTGTTCGTAAGTTCGGCAAGAAGCGCACACTTGTCGGTATAAACCTTATGAATGTTGTCTGCATTCTTGCCATGGGTATCAATACAAACAGTATTATTTGGCTTGCAATATGCGTCTATATCAACTGGTTCTTCGGAGCATTTGAGCAGATTACAACTCCCGCTATCCAGGCCGATATTCGTGACTATCATCAATATAAAACCGGTGAACGTGTTGACGGAATGTTTGCAACCGTTACAACAATCGGCAATATTGTCACTCTCGCTACATCGCTTGTTCTTCCGTTCATTTATGAATCCTACGGACTCAAAGAGGGCAACGGATACGAACATTATATGGATATCCTCGACGTTAAAACAGGCGACCCGACGCTTCTTCATAAGGTTATCATAGCCCTTATACTTATGGCCGCTTTTGGTGCATTCCTTAATGTTGTTCCCTATTTCTTCTATGACCTTTCTGAAAGAGAACAGAAGAGTATTATTCAAATCCTTAAAATCCGTGCAATGTTTGAAGACTATGGCAACGGTATGCTCAATGACGGAAATATCGTTGAAACCGTTGAAATTATCCGTAACGCCCGACAGATGGCGGAAGCAGAGCCTAAGATTATTGATAAAAATTCTTATAGGTCTGTTTCCGACAAAGCACAGCGCAAGCAAGCAAAGAAACAGTATAAGGCGGACAAAGAATATAACGAAAACATTGAAATTTCAAAGCTTGTTAAGAAAGAGCTTGATAAGTTCCAAGATGAAACATATCAGATTCAGGTTAAGGCAAACCTTGACGTTTATGAAGCGGGACTTGAAGGTCTTCTTATAATGAATTATGATGTTCTCAAGCAAGAGCTTGCCAAGGCTAAAGCTTTGTCCAAAGCAACTGCCGAGGAAAAAGAGCTTCGCAAATTCAAGATTGAAATTGCAAAGAAAAAGATGTCGGCTTGCAGCGCAATAGCAAAATATTATGCAGATCCTTTAACCTTTGTTCAGCCTGACTATGCCGTTCTTGAAACTTACTTCAATGAAGAAGATGAATGTGATGAAAGAATATCCATTCTTGTCAATAAAATGAATGATCTCAAAGGCGAGGACGGTTCAAAAGATGAAGTAAAGTCTATCAAAGCCGAAATAAAAGAGATTCAGATAAAGAAGAAAGACGCTCAGAAGGCACAGAAGGTAGAAATGGATAAGCACGCACGTTTTGCACGCGCCGCGAAGCCATACCTTGACGCCGAAAAAATTATCCGTCAGAAAGAAAACTATACTCACCTTGATGAAATTGAAGCTGTTTATGATGAAGCAAAAGCCCGCTATGAAGCAAAGCTTGCCGAAGATGAAGCAAGAATCATTGCCGAAGCAAAGGCTGACGCTGAATATAAAGAAATGGTAAAAGCTCAAAAGAAAATTAAAAAATAAGCGATCCCGGTTTGTTCGGGGCTGCACAAAACGTATTACCTCTCCTTTTGGGGAGGTTTTTTTGCGGGTTTGCTCTTTAACTAAGGAATCACTGATTAATTCAGGGCAGCTTGTATTAATCAGTGCTTCCCTAATAATTAATCAGACTTATTATGAAAATTTGAGAAAAAAGGGTAAGCGGATATAAGATACTGTGCTAAAAAAGAGATACAGAAATATTTTATGTAACCTTTTGCTGCTCTTGATTGTTAATATAGTGAAAGGACCTTTCACTAAGGCGGTGAAACAATGACAGATGATGATTTTATGCAAGCGGTCAAACGCAACAACCAAAGACTTTTTCTTATTGCGCTCTCTTTTACAAAAAGCTCTTATGATTCTGAGGATATTCTTCAAAATGTTTTTCTAAAGCTTTGGAAATACCCCAAGAGTTTTTCAAATAGTGAACATCTTGACAAATGGTTGACGGTTGTCTGCGTTAATGAAAGCAAAAACTACATAAAATCGCCTTTTAAATATCATCAAAATATTGACGATTATGGATTTGTTTCATGCGCCGACTCTAACAATGCAGCCCAAACGGATTTATTTAATGCAGTTATGGGTCTGTCAAAAAAAGAACGCACGGTAATTCATTTGTTTTACTACGAAAACTTATCAATAAAAGAAATTGCAAAATTGCTTAAAATTAAAGAGTCGGCAGTTAAAACGAGATTAAGCCGCGCAAGAGTTAAACTAAAAGAACAATTGGGAGATGAGTGGATAGATGAGTAAAAAACAATATATTGAAGCCTTTTCAAACATTCATCCTTCCGATGAATCAATTGAAAGGATTATGAATATGACTAATAAAAAATATAGTGTTGGTTTTCGTAAAATACTGGTGATTGCGGCGGCGGTTATTGCTATTATCTGCTCTGCCGGTTTTGCTGCCGATGCAGCTACTGACGGCGCTGTTTCAAAAACGGTTTCGGAAGCTTTTGATACAGTATCAAAAATGATAACTGTTTTGGTAAACGGAAAAGAAGCAGACGCCGAAGTCAATATAACAGAAAAAACAAATGCTGACGGTGAAAAGTATTACGATGCCGAAGTTAAGATCAAAAGCCCGGATACCGACTCAGACTATGAATATAACATAAATTATTCAATAGCAAAGGATTCAATAGTAGGGGATTCCGATGAAATTGATGCGGCTATAGCGGATGCATTAGAAATAGTAATTGAACAAACAGAATGAACCTAAAGTATTTTAAAAGCTCTTTCAAGGGGTGTAGGCCGCAGCCT
>CANQLQ010000090.1 GCA_947624755.1 uncultured Clostridia bacterium
AAATGCTCGGCAATTTTTCCTTCGGCGACTATTTCAAACACGAAGCTACAAAATGGGCATGGGAATTTTGTACCGAGGTTATGAAAATGCCTATCGACAAGCTTTGGGTCACGGTTTATGAAGAAGATGATGAAGCATACGACATCTGGTCAAAAGAAATAGGTATCGACCCTTCAAGAATAGTAAGACTTGGCAAAGAAGATAACTTCTGGGAGCATGGCGCAGGACCCTGTGGTCCTTGCTCGGAAATTTACTATGACCGCGGTGAAAAATACGGCTGCGGCTCACCGGATTGCGCTCCCGGCTGTGACTGCGACAGATATACCGAATTTTGGAATAATGTTTTCACTCAGTTTGATAACGACGGAAACGGCAACTATACCCGCCTTAAATCATGTAATATCGACACGGGTATGGGTCTTGAAAGACTTGCCTGCATTATGCAGGGTGTTGATAACCTTTTTGAAGTTGATACTGTTCAAAATATAATGAAGCACGTTATTGACATTGCGGGCGTTAAGTATCACGATGATGAAAAGAAAGATATTTCTCTTCGGGTTATTACCGACCATATCAGAAGCACAACATTTATGATAGGCGACGGCGTTATGCCCTCAAACGAAGGCAGAGGCTATGTTCTTCGCCGTCTCCTTCGCCGTGCGGCAAGACACGGTAAGCTTCTCGGAATAGACAGGACTTTCCTATATGAAGTAGCCGAAACTGTTATTAAAGAGAATGTAAGCGCATATCCGAATCTTGAAGAAAAACATGACCTTATTGTAAAAGTTATCAAAGCGGAAGAAGAAAATTTTGCAAAGACTATAGATACCGGCCTTGCTCTGCTTGAAACTCTCACCGATAAAATGGAAGGCAAAATTCTTTCAGGTGAAGATGCATTTAAGCTTCAGGACACCTTTGGGTTCCCGATAGACCTGACAAAAGAACTTCTTGCGGAAAAAGGTCTTGAAGTTGACGAAGACGCTTTCAGAAAGCTTGTTGAAGAAAACAGAATACGTACCCGTGCCGCAAGAAAAGACGCAGGCGCCGAAGCATGGAAAAACACAGGCGCAGTTACAAAAGGTATTCAAAAAACCGATTTCAAAGGTTATGACACTCTTGAAACCGAAAGCGAAGTTATTGCCATTATTGCTGACGGTGAAAAGGTTGAGTTTGCCGAAGCGCAGAAGGATGCTACACTTATTCTTTCGGAAACTTCATTTTACGCCGAAGGAGGCGGACAGGCAGGCGACACCGGTATTATTACTTTTGACGGCGGAGTTTTTGAAGTGAGCGCAACTACAAAAACAGGCGACGGAGTTATACTTCACCACGGAAAGATAAGCGAAGGCGAAAGCATTTTTGCCGGAGAAAAAGTAACTGCCAAGGTTGACAAAAAGACAAGAGAAGCTGCAATGCGAAACCACACGGCGGCTCATCTTCTTCAGGCGGCTCTTCGCAAGGTACTCGGAACTCATGTTGAACAGGCAGGTCAGCTTGTTGACAGTAATATTGTCCGTTTCGACTTTGTACATTTCTCGGCAATGACTGCTCAGGAAATTGATGATGTCGAAACAATGGTAAATGAGGTTATTCTTTCGGCAGCCGATGTCATAACAAAAGAAATGCCTATTTCAGAAGCAAAAGCTATGGGAGCAATGGCTCTTTTCGGTGAAAAATACGGCGATGTTGTACGCGTTGTAAAAGCAGGAGATTTTTCGATTGAGCTTTGCGGCGGTACTCACGCAAAAAATACAGGAAATATCGGCTTGTTCAAAATTATATCCGAATCTTCCGTTGCCGCAGGTGTAAGAAGAATTGAAGCAGTTACCGGACTTAATGCAAAGAAATATGTTGATGATAAGCTTAAGCTTATTGCAAATTCCGCTTCAAATCTCAAACTTGCAAATGCGTCTGAACTTGAGAGCAGAACTGCGGCTGTTATGGCTGACCTTCGTGCAAAAGACAAGGAAATCGAAAGACTTTCTTCTGTTATTGCAAATATGAAAACCAACTCGCTTCTTGACAATGCTGTAAGCGTCGGCCCGCTTAAGGTTGTAACCGCCTTTCTCGAAGATACAACGCCCGATGAACTTCGCAAAATGTGCGACCTTGTAAAGAGCAAGGGTGAAAATTTTGTAGGCATTATTGCCGGCATACAGAAAGCTAAAGGCGGCGGCAACATTTGCGTTTGCTGCGGTAAAGAGGCTGTTGCTGCCGGCGCTCATTCAGGCAATATCGCAAGAGAAATTGCAAAACTTGCCGGAGGCTCGGGCGGCGGCAAGCCTGACAGCGCAATGGCAGGAGCAAAGAATATTGACGCACTTCCCAAAGCAGTTAAAAAGGCCGCAGAGGTTGTTTTGTCAATGCTTAAATAAAATTATAATGAAGCAGTATAAATATCAGTATGAATAATCAAAAAGGAGAATAAGTTATGGATTGTATTTTTTGTAAAATTGCAAACGGTGAAATTCCGTCAACAAAAGTATATGAAGATGAAACTGTTCTTGCTTTCAAAGATATCAATCCGCAGGCGCCGGTTCATGTGGTTATAATTCCAAAAGAACATATAAACTGCGCTCTTGATATCAATGAAAACAACAGCATTGCGGTCGCTCACATTTTTGAAGTTATTTCAAAGCTCGGCAGAGAACTCGGTCTTGAAAACGGATTTCGAGTAATCAACAATTGCGGTGAGGACGGCGGACAGACTGTAAAACACCTTCATTTTCATATTCTCGGCGGAGAAAAACTCAGCGAAAAAATAATCTGATTGGAAGGGTCAAAATGAATTCATACAAAATGACAATCGCAGGTCTTGAAAGGGAACTTCCGCTTTGCAACGTAAATGATGGGCTTGATATTGCGGCTTTCGTAATTTTTGGTGATGTTGAGCTTACTGTTGCCGCGGCGGCAGAGCTTTTGAAAAAGTGTCCCGAATTTGATTATATAATCACTGCCGAAGCAAAAGGTATTCCTCTGGCATATGAAATGGCAAGACAAAGCGGAAAGCCATACTATATTTGCCGTAAAAACAAGAAGCTTTATATGAGAGATATCGTCAGCGTTGAAGTTCATTCAATTACTACAGCCAAGGTTCAGACTCTTTATCTCGACGGCAACGAAGGTAATAATATCCGCGGTAAAAGGGTATTAATAGTCGATGACGTTATAAGCACGGGAGAATCTATTGTCGCGGTTGAATCTCTTATCAATAAGTTTGACGCAAATATTGTAGGTAAGGCGGCTATTCTTGCCGAAGGTGACGCCGCAAAGAGAAATGATTTAATTTATCTTGAAGAGCTTCCTCTTTTCTTTAAGTAATTTCAACCGAAAAATATTAAGAGAGGACGATTTATAAAATCGTGTGACTCAATATGAAACGACCGCTTTCAGTTATTGGTTTTACAATGCTTTGTTCGCTTATGTTTTTATATCTTGTGAACAATGTAATTTTGACCATTGCTGTCTGCGGTCTTTTTGCTTTGTTTTCGGTAATACTTACTTTGATAAGGAAAAAAGGTAAAAGTACTTTTCTTCAAACTTTATGTCTTACTGTCGTTTTTTCCTGTGCCTTATTTATTTCTTTTCAGTTTTTTACATATAATCCTGCTTTGAAATTGATCAGCACAAAAACTGAAATAAAAGCTTCCGTAACCGATTTTCCCACGGTTTCTTCCGGAAGATATCATATTATGGCAAAGGTAAGATTAAAAAATTCTTTAAGAAGTGCAAAAATCCGTCTTTCCTTTCCCATGTCTTCAAAATTCGATGACGGACTTGAAGATGTTATTGAAAATATAGAAGTCGGTGATACTGTCCTTTTTGTCGGGAACATATATAAGCTTGGAAAATCGGACGCTGAAGTTGAACGTAATTTTGAAAGCAGAAAAATTTTTCTCGGCGCTTATCCCACAGGGAAGGTATCGCTTTCTAAAGCCACACATAAACCGATTTCTTACTATATTCTTAAAGAGCGGCAAAAAGCGATAACTCAATTAAAAAATGGCTTTGAACCCGGGATTTCTGCTGTTGCTGTAAGCGTTCTTCTTGGGGATAAAAGTTTCCTTGACGACGAAACATATCAGAGTTTCAAAGATGCCGGTGTTTCTCACATAATGGCCGTTTCCGGTTTACATCTTTCAATATGGATAACTTTTATAATGAGTATATGTACCTATTTTGGGTTGAACAGAAGGCGCATAGCGATTTTTTTAATTGGCTTTGTCTTTCTTGTAATGTCCGTATCTCTTTTCAGCGGTTCGGTAACTCGAGCCGGAATAATGATGATTTTATATCTTTTCGGCTTTATTTTTAATGAAAAGGGCGATTCTTTAAATTCCCTCGGCTTTGCGGCAATAATTATTTTGTTTATAAATCCGTATTCATGCCTTAACATCGGCTTTCTTCTGTCTTTCGCTTCGACCTTATCAATTATAACTTTAGGTCAGAATATATTAAAATTAAGCGAAAAAAAGAATGGTGAATTAAAGAGCAAATTCCTTTTTAAAGCGCTTAATGCAGTTTATCGCTGCATAGTTTTCAGCTTTTGCGCCTGGTTGTTTACCTTGCCTGTAATCGCTCTTTTCTTCGGTCGCATTTCTCTTGTCGGTGTAATTACAAATGTTTTGTTTTTACCTGTTGTTACGCCTATGATTATTTCCTTCGGTTTTTATGTAATGTTCGGTTTCGTGCCTTTACTTAATAAAATACCTATGTTTTTGGCAAAAGTTCTATGTTCTTACTGTATTTCAGTCGCAGAAAAGATAAGCTCTTTTAGCTTTAGTACAGTTAGCTTTGCAAAGGATGTTGTTCCTCTTTTTGTTGTGGCAAGTGCAATTTCCTGTATAGTCCTATATTTTTCTATAAGCAAGAAGAATAAATCAGACATCGTAATATCGGTCTTTCTGTCAGCTTCGCTTTTTGTTTCAGTTTTCACTTTTAACAGCTGCTTTAAGCTCAAGAATGTAAGCCTTACAGTTCATAATGTGGGTCAAGGGCTATGTATTAGTCTTGAATCAAAAGGGAAAAAGGACTTACTTGTTTGTTCCTGCGATGAATATTATACGCCGTTTATAGCGTCTGAAATTGAAAAAGCGCAAGATGCGGTCATACCTGACCCGCTCGGCTCAAATATGAAGCTTGTTTCAAAACTTGAGCCCGAAAGAATATATTTAAGAAAAAACGAAAATCTTATACCGCTAAGCTTCAAAGACAGGGTAACAAAAGAAACCGATTTTATTTTCGGAAAAAGCCGAATTAAAATTTCAGATGATGTTATTTTTATTCAAATTTATGATATAATGATTGCTGTAACAGATAAATACGTTAAAAATGTTGATTTAATTATTACCGCTAATCCTGACCTTCTTCAATATCAAAGTGAATCGGTAATAATTTTATCGTCCGGCAAAATTTATAAAAACAGCATTTCGACCGCTGAATATTTCGATATCAATGTACTTATTACGGAAAACTCTGATTTAAAAATAAGAGGTGAAAACAGTTGGCAGTATTTAATGAAAAAGAGTTGAAGCAGCATATCAAAACAAAAAATTTTTTCAGAGTTTACCTTATGATAGGTGATGAAAGTTACCTGAAAAAGGTTTATACCGATATCATAGCGCATAATGCTGTTGACAGTTCATTTGAAAGTTTTAATTTTGAAAAGTTTGACGGCAAAGGGCTTGATCTTCGCGATATATTTGAAAGGGCAATGATTATGCCTATGATGAGCGGCAAAAGGTGCATAATTGTCGATGATTTCAACCTCGATTCTCTAAAGGGAGATGAGCTGAAGACCTTTCAGGACGGCATAGAAAATTTGCCGGAAAGCACGGTTCTTATTTTTAAGCAGGATAATGCTGGCTTTTCCAAAACAACAGGAAAAAAAGTATACGCCGCAATTGAGAAAAACGGAGCTGTTTGTGAGCTTAACAAGCGTTTCGGCAGAGATTTGCTAAAACCTCTGATTACTTCCGCGGCAAAGCAAGGCTGTAGTCTCAGCATTGAAAATGCACAATACCTTGTTTCCTGTGTCGGCAATGATTATAATTCTCTGATAAATGAGCTAAACAAAGTATGCAATTTTGTCGGAAACGGTGAAATTACAAAATCTGTAATTGATGAAATAGCCGTAAAAACAGTTGATGCCAAAGTATATTATTTGACAAAGGCTTTGACTTCAAATAACTGCGACAAGGCTTATGAGACGCTTGATTCATTATTAAGACTTAAAACCGAACCTGAATATATTCTCGGAGCTATAATCGGCACATATGTTGATATGTATCGTGTAAAGGTCTGCTCGGTAAGCTCGGTAAGTCCCTCGCTTCTCAAAGAAAGTTTTAACTATAAAAAGCGGGAATTTACAATTGACAATGCTGTGCGTGACAGCAAAAATCTTGATCTTTCTAAGCTTAGAAAATGCCTTGACGTTCTTTCAAAGGCCGATTTAAAGCTTAAATCGGGACGGGATAACAGTTCTCTTGTAATTGAACAGGTTATGGTTCAGCTTTTGCTTATAGCGAATGGAGAAAAAGTATAATAAAAGGAGCACG
This sequence comes from uncultured Clostridia bacterium, assembly GCA_947624755.1. Lineage (GTDB taxonomy): Bacteria > Bacillota > Clostridia > Oscillospirales > Acutalibacteraceae > UBA6857. Next base: position 6,558 of record CANQLQ010000090.1, read on the forward strand.
GCAAAAGTCGTGCAGAGAAACAAATGATAAAAATTAAACAAGCGATTTTGGTTGAAGGAAAATATGACGCTATAAAGCTTTCAAATTTTGTTGACGCTCTTATTCTGACGACCGAGGGATTCGGAATCTTCAAAAATAAAGAAAAGCAGAATTTTCTCAGAAGAATTGCCAAAGAAAAAGGTTTGATAGTCCTTACCGACAGCGACAGCGCAGGCTTTATGATTCGTAATTTTATTTCTTCTTGTGTGCCTGATAAAAGCGTAATTAATGTTTATATTCCCGACATTTACGGCAAGGAAAAGCGTAAGACTCATCATTCTGCGGAAGGGAAGCTCGGAGTTGAAGGCGTGAGCGAAGAGGTTATTATTAATGCTTTTGAAAAAGCAGGAGTAGCTTCAATCAAAACGACTAAATCCAAAAGGGAAATAACAAATATTGACCTTTTTGAGTACGGACTTTCGGGACGGCCGAACAGCGCAATGAAAAGAAAACTGCTTTTTAAAAAGCTCGGTTTACCTGAAAGACTTTCAGCGTCAGCGCTTGTTAAAGTGCTTAATGCTTTTGTGACATATGAAGAATTTGAAAATATAATTAAAGATCTTGATTTATAAGGAAGGTTTTTAAAATGAGAGTAGGGCATGGATACGATGTACATAGGCTTGTCGAAAACAGAAAGCTGATTATCGGCGGCGTTGAAATTCCGTATGAAAAGGGGCTTCTCGGTCACAGTGACGCGGATGTCTTGCTTCATGCCGTTTCCGATGCGCTGTTGGGTGCGGCCGCACTTGGAGATATAGGTCTGCTTTTTCCGGATAATGACCCCGATTTTGAAGGCGCCGACAGTCTTGTACTTCTTAAAAAGGTGTGTAATTATGTCAGAGATAACGGCTTTGAAATTGTTAATATAGACGCAACCGTTCTCGCACAAAAGCCAAAGCTTCGACCGTATATTGACAAAATGAGGGAAAGAATATCCGAGGCTTGTTCGCTTAGTGTTTCGTCGGTTAGCGTTAAGGCAACAACAGAAGAAGGACTCGGCTTTACCGGAAAAGGCGAGGGTATTGCCGCCCATGCCGTATGTTTTATTAATTAGGGAAGCACTGATTAATACAAGCTGCCCTACTTGACGGTAAATTATTCCGTCATTTTGCCCAAAAATTCTCGTTAA
>CANQLQ010000091.1 GCA_947624755.1 uncultured Clostridia bacterium
TGGGGTAAGGACATAAAATATCTTAAAAGTGTAACCGCTCCGGGTGATGCGCTTTCGCCCGATATAGATTCACAGGTAAAGCTTACAAAAAAAGAATTTTCTTCAAAAGCTAAAAATCTCGAAGGAATATCTCTTTCCGGTAATGCAAAAAACTGGGTAAAAAACCTTGAATATACAGACAGCGGCTTCGTAGCTTCAGTCGAAATTTCGGGAAAGACCTTTGACGGAAATGACCTTAGAAGCGCTTTTTCCTTAAGAAGTCCGTTTTTTACTCTTGAGTATAAAGACGAAAATTTCGTTTTCAACGTCAAAGGCTACGGTCACGGACTCGGAATGAGTCAATATTCCGCCGACTATATGGCGCGGCAGGGAAGCAGCTATAAAGAAATTCTGTCTCATTTTTATACAGGAGTTGAATTTGCCTTTTAAGCGCCAGCCTATACTAATCAGATTTTGCTTTAAAGAAAAACAGTTCTTGTGGCAAAGAAATCAATTTCTTCTTTGTTGTGAGACGTGAAAACTATAAGCCTGTTTGAGAAATGCTCTTTCAGTATATCCATTATCTTAAATTTAAGCTTATCGTCAAGTCCGTTAAAGCCTTCGTCAATAAGCAATATATCAGGCTCATAAGCCGCCGCTTTGGCAAGGGATACCCGCTTTTTCATGCCGCCGCTGAGACTTTCGGGCTTTTGAGTTTTGCTTTCGGAAAGTCCAAAAAGAGAAATCCATTTTTCGGCCGTTTTCTCGTCCGACACAAGCGAAACATTTTTTATTGCGCTGTACCATGGAAAAAGGTCATCATACTGTGGCAAGTATGAGATTTTATAGTTTGAGTCAAATTTAATTCTGCCCTTTTGCGGTTTTTCAAGAGAGCAAATAAGTCTGAAAAGCGTTGTCTTGCCCTTTCCCGACGGGGCGCTTATGGCTACCCTTTCTCCCGCCGAAAAAGATTCGGAAAAATTATCAAAAATCTGTTTTCCTTCTTCATAGGAAAAAGAGAGGTTTTCAATGTTTATCATTTTTCCCATTCCCCCTTTTCAACAGGATTTTTGAAATAAGCTTTTCAAGCGCAACGCTCAAAATAACTACCACTAACGTCCACGCAAAAAGATCGGCAGTTTCAATGTTTATCTTTGCCCTGTAAAGATTATAGCCAACCGAAGAAACAGGCATTGCAATAACTTCCGCCGCAACACCCGATTTCCATGCAAGACCGAGGGACGTGACCGCACCCGCGGCAAAAGACGTAAGGGCGCTGTGAAAATACACCGCGCGCAATTTCTTGAAAAAACCGAACTTATATACCTTTGCCGTTTCAAGCAGGTATTTATCCGTATTTCGGACAGCCTCGGCAACATTCTGCCAAATAACCGGCATAACAATGAGAAACACAATAAAAACCGGAACGTATGTCTTTTTTATCCAAACGAGCGCAAGGATAATAAACGACGCAACAGGCACACTTCTTGCCGTTCTTATAATCGGTTCAAAAAGCTCTTTGAGTATAAGCGAGGTACTTGTAAGAAAGGCCATAACTACCCCGCCGAGAACACCCAAAAGATAACCGCAGCTTATTCTCAGAAAAGAGAGAAAAACGCTTTTCCAAAAAGGTGCGGTTCTGACAAGCAAAAAAATCCTTTCAAAAACCTGCAAGGGTGAAGCTATAAGGATTTCTTTGTTTATTATCATAAATGCGCCTTGCCATACTCCAAACCAAAACAGGAGTACGGCAAGTCTTATAATTATTTTCTTTATATTCGGTTTATTTTGCAACATAATAAAGGTCTGCTGACGGAACCGCTCCTCCTACTGAAGTCGGATCCGCGGCAAAATATACTTCAAAATTTGCGTTCGCAACTTTGCTCATTTCTTCGCCGTCAATGAAAACAATGTTGCATCTTGAAATTGTTTCAAGAGCGGCCTGCTGCTTTGCGCTTTCAATCTGATTTTCTTTAAGGTCAGAAGAAACGGTAAGAATTGCTTCGTCAACAATTTCTTTTTCAATCATCTTTTGAATTTCGGTATATGCGTTGACGTTTACGTTTTCAACCGAAGCTTTGTTGTCTTTTATGAACTGAGCAACTGCGTCGGGATTATTTTTTATAAAATCACTTCTTGCAATTATGCAGCCCATTGAAAGCATTGTTTCGCTGTCGATTTTTGACCATTCTTCGGTAAGGCTGATTGCTGTTTTGATATTGCTGTTCTTCGCCTTTGCAATAGTTACGAAAGGCTCGGGAAGAACGGCAATGTTTACTTCGCCCGAAACAAGCTTTGTCATAAGCTCGCTGTGTTCGCTGAGGTATTCAACCTTAACAGAATCTTTAAGACCGTTTTTGTCAAGAATGTGGTTGAGAATAAATTCGGGAGTCGCGCCCTGACCGGTTGAATATATTGTCTTGTCTTTAAGCTCTGAAAGGCCGTTGATTTCTGTGCCGTTTGTAAGAACATAAAGAACACCGAGGGTATTGATGCCGAGCATCTGAACATTTCCGTTTGTCTTTTTGAAGAGATTTGCGGCAAGGTTAAGCGGACAAGCGGCAATGTCAACCGTTTTGTTTGCAATGAGCGAAACAACTTCGGTAGGGTCGGACGTAAGAGTAAACTCATACATCGGATTATCCATCATATCGACCATGCCCATACCTGTCGGACCTTTTATTGCTGCAACTTTTACTTTTTCACCTGTATATTCAGGCGCAGTTGTTGTTTCCGATGTTTCGGCGGCTGTTGTTGTTTGAGTCTGATTTCCGCCGCAGGCAACAAGCGCAAACATAAGCGCCGCTGCAAGTAAAACGGCAAGAACTCTTTTGAAGTTTTTCATAAATTGATTTTCCTTTCTTTAACCGATGTTTCGGTTTATTTAATAAATGAAGCAAGAACGCTCTTATTTAAGAGACGTACCGATTTGCCTTCTTTTTCAATTGCTCCGGCTAAGATAATTGAATCAAAGGCACGATAAAGCGAAGCCCGACCGATGTCAAGATTAACGGCAAGCTGAGAAAGCGGCATATCAACCTTAAAGGTTTTGTAGTCTCCGAAGGAGTTAAGAAGGTATGATGCAAGTCTGCTTTCGGCTGTGCCGCCGGTATAGCTTACTATTTTTTTGTTGAGATAATATATTCTTCCGGAAAGATAGCGGATATATTCAAGCGAAAAGTTCGTTTCAAGCTGCATAATTGAAATAATTGCCGCTTTGTTTATAAAAAGCACTTTTGTATCACAGCCGGCAACAATTTCATTGGTGAAAAATTCTTTTCCGACAAACAGAGACTGACAACCGAAAATATCACCTAAATAAAGCTTTCCGACCATTACTTTGCTGTTTTTTTTCATAACCTTTGCGTTGCCCGAAGTGATGATACCGATTGCGTCCTTGAAAGCCTCGGACGAATAAATAATTTCACCGTTTTTAAACCGCATTAAGTATGTATTATCATCATTTAGCAGCGATGAAAGGGTTTCTCTTTTTACAGAAGAAAACAACTGAGCCTTTGAAACCAACCTAAGCAATCTTTCGTTCATAAAAATGCGCCCCCCTTCGTCTCATTTGAAACACTTTTTACACATTATATCATAATTTTGTACTGTTGTCAACAATATAAGCAAAAAAAAGCACACAATAATAGTGTGCCAACAATTTATAAAATTTATCAAATTTTAATAAAAAACAAAATTTTCTGCCATAACAAACAAAACTTATACGAAAAAAACATCTTAGATTTTGTTTAAGGAAGCTCTGATTAAATCACGCTTAACATCTTGCTTGCAAATGTTCCGTAATCCCTTAATTTTATTATTTGCCCGCCTTTTCCGAAAGTGAAGCCTGTAAGCAGACCCAGCCTTTTTCCGTGTATCTTGCCGTGACAACAAAACCGTACCTTTTCAATGCATCAAGCACTTCCTGTTCTCTTGTGTCAATGATTCCGGAAGTGATAAAAACACCGCCCTCTTTTAGAAAATGTGCAACATCTTTGGTGAACATAATAATTATATCAGCGACAATATTTGCAACAACAACATCAAATTTGCCGCTAACCTTGTCGGTAAGGCTGCCCTTATAGACAGTGAACTCAGGCTCGGTAAAACCGTTATCTTCGCCGTTTTCTATCGCGGTTTTGACTGCAAGTGCGTCAATATCAACACCGACTGCCCTTTTTGCACCGAGAAGAAGCGAAGCTATAGAAAGGATTCCGCTGCCGCAGCCTATGTCAAGAACCTCCGTATTTTTATTTATATGCTTTTCAAGTGCGGCAAGACAAAGCCTTGTCGTTTCGTGCGTACCCGAACCGAAAGCAAGCCCCGGCTCGATGTTGAGAACAACTCTGTCTCCTGCGTCAACCTCGTCCTCCCATTTCGGGTGAATGAGAAGCTTTTCACCGACCGGAATAGAATGGAAATACTGCTTCCAGTTGTTTTCCCAATCTTCATTACGGCAGGCAATTGTATCAATTTCGTTTTCTATGCCCTCGGCGGTATATCTTTCCCGAAGGAAGGCGACCGCTTCATGCGGATTTTCTTCGGGTGAAATATAGACATGCACAAAAGCTTTGCTTCTGTCTTTTTTGAGAAGTTCCTCGTCAATGAGATCAATGTGGGCTATATCCCACGCCTGCTGTTCAAGATCTCTGTAATCTTCAATATAAATTCCGTACGGTACAACCATCATTGCAATGTCGCCCGCCTTGTCAACATCTTCGGCATTTACCGAGATTTTTACTTCTGTCCATTCGCTCATAGTAATATTTAGACACAAAAGTCTGTTTGAAGTCAGTGTCATATCCTTTCTCTATTATGAAATTTTTATTTAGTTGGAATGTTTGGGAAGCGCTGATTAATTCAGGGTGTCCTAATTGATGAGGAAATTTTTCGTCAGTTTGTTCAAAAATTTGAGGCAATACTTTGTGTATTAACGAGAATTTTTGGGCTAAATGACGGAATAATTTACCGTCAAGTAGGGCGGCTTGTATTAATCAGTGCTTCCTTTTGTATAGTCTTTTCGTATTATCGCCGCATCAAGCGCACCAATTTTAATTTTAGAGCCTTGTATATTTTCACCGAGAACTGTTTCTGCGTTTTGCCATTCTTCGGGCAAATAATAATCAATTTCATGCTCATTTCGATTGACGATAACCATTATGCTGTCTTTTTCACAGCTTCTTGTGTAGGCAAGACAGCCGAGCATTTCGGAAATTGTATAAAACTCACCGCTTGCAAGACAAGAACAGCTCTTCCTGATTTTTCCGAGCTTTTTATAGTGGGAAAGAAGCTCTTCGTTTTCGTGTCCCCAAGGGTAGCAAACACGGTTGAACGGGTCTTTATAGCCTTGCATACCGGCTTCATCGCCATAGTAAAGCGAGGGAACACCCGGAAGTGTATACTGAATTACACTCGCAAGCTTCAAAAGCTTTACGCCTTTATTGTACATTTCATCGGACAGTTTCTTACTGCTCTGCCACGCTCTGTCGCGATACTCACAGCTTTCACCAACAAGCCGAGTAATTGCCCTTATGGTATCATGAGTTCCGATATGGTTCATTAAAATGTCGGTAACGCATTTCGGATAGTTTTCAATTATAGTCAAAATCTTATCCGTAAAGCCTTCAACAACTCCCGAACGAATAAAAGAGATTATTGCATCGGCAAACGGATAGTTCATTACGCTGTCAAGCTGTCCGCCTTGAAGATACCTTCTTCTTTGACCGTAGCTTGTTTTGTTTGACGCGTCCTCCCATACCTCACCGAGAACAAGAGCATCGCTTTTTTCAGCTTTGACTGCCTTTCTGAATTGATCTAAAAAACGGTCGGGAAGTTCATCGGCAACATCAAGCCGCCAGCCGCGCACACCCGTTTTGAGCCATTTCCTTGCAACGCCGTTTTTTCCTGTGATAAATTCAATAAATTCATCGCAGTCTTCCGTAACTTCGGGAAGGATATCTATCCCCCACCAACAGTTGTATTTGTCCGGCCAGGAAGTAAACTTGTACCATTTGTAAAATTGGGACTCTTTCGACTGATATGCGCCAACGCTGTCATAGCGGCCGTATTTGTTAAAGTATATGCTGTCGTCGCCGGTGTGACTGAAAACGCCGTCAAGAATAACCGAGATTCCGTATTCCTTCGCCTTTTTACAAAGTGATTTTAAATCCTTTTCCGTTCCGAGCAGGCTGTCAACCTTGCTGTAGTCTGAAGTATCATAGCGATGGTTGCTCTGCGCTTCAAAAATCGGATTTAGGTAAATACAGCTTATGCCGAGGGAAGAAAGATACGGAAGCTTTTGTTCAATGCCTTTAAGATCTCCTCCAAAATAGTCGTTATTGAGAACCTTGCCTTCTTTTGTTGGCCGCCATTCCGGTTCACCGCCCCAGTCGGTACGGCGTTTCCTGTCGGGTGGCACGTTCTTCTTGGGTTCTTCGGAAGAAAAAAATCTGTCGGGGAAAATTTGATAGATAAGCCCCCCTTTGAGCCAGTCGGGTGTTTTGAAATTTTTGTCGTAAACAGTAAGCTGCCATTCGTGTTTCCCGCCGTTTAAAAAGCCAAGACATGAACCGTTATTTAGAATTTCAGACTTTCCCCACGGTGTTTCATATTCAAAGTGATAGAAAAAAAGACCGGTTTCGGTTGGAATGTATTCTATTTGCCACCATTCTTTATCTTCACCTTCCATTGAAAGCCATGAAAGGCGGTGATATGCGCTGTGGCAGTTGTCTTTATGTATAACAAAATCCACACCGCTGCATGAAATATTTCGCGGAAGCACAACACTGAATGTTATCTTTTCGTTTTCTCTTACTGCACCGAACGTGCTTTTATGAAGCTTGTTTCTTGAATTATAGGGAATATTGTCCATATAGAATTTCCTCTCTGCATTGTCATAAGAAATTATTGCAGCACATATATATTTATCAGACTTAAAGAATCAGTCTTAGCCGTGATTGATTCAGAGTATAAATGTTTTTGCGAATTTAGCGTTGCTTGACAACTAATTTATTATATGAAAGCGTATACGATAAAAGTATTTCGCTGTCTTTCTCGGCGTCAAAATCAAGCGGCAACTATTATTATATGAAAGGATATAACACGGGTACCATTGAAAGCTTTTTAAGAGAGTTTTCGGTATCCGTGCCATGTGACAGCATTATGTTTGTAATTTCTGTTAAATCGAAAAAACTTAAATCAGCCGGAATAATCACTCTTGCGCTTGTTATTGTGACGCTCGGAGCGGTTTATTATGTCAGTCAAAACAACGATAAGCCGGTCGCAAACCTAAACGGAATTGTGATGAAAGCTTCGGACAGCGCCGAACGCTCCGCCTTTTTTTCGCAATTCGGCTGGCAGATAAACGAAGAACCCGAAGAAGTCAAAGAGGTTATTATTCCTTCCGAATTTGACGATGTTTATACGAAATATAATGAAACAATACAAGATATAAAACAATTTTGTAATGATAATGAAAAATATGTAAAAAGTGAATTAAATGACTTAATATTTCCTACTTCAACAACAGTTGATGCTATCTCCTTAATTTCACCTAGTAGTGTAAAAGTAAAAGGTGCTGTATATGTTGTAGATATTATAATTTTTAAACCTAATATAAAAGATATAAATAGTGATTTTTTAAGTTTTGAAATAAACAATTACTTAAAAAAATATTTTTCAACTTTTGCACAGGGTTCAACAATAATACACATACAAGCTG